>CABVBB010000445.1 GCA_902496505.1 uncultured Peptococcaceae bacterium | reverse complement strand
CCGCTCAAGCAGCGGGCTGAGCTGGCTGGCGGCGAGGTGCAAGCCTTGGGGCTTATGCGGCAGGGGCAGACGGTAAGTCTTTATACCCTGTGGACGAGCAATACAGAGGGCGGCTATTCAGGACTGGAATGGGGCGGCCGCCGCTGGCCAGTCGAGGTGATCTCCAGCTGCAGTTTAGCAAGTCATGATCGGGAGGCGGCAGGTGTGCTGAGGGCGTTTTGTCAAGATGACCCATGGCGATACTTCTCGATCTGTGCCAAAGACTGGACGCAGCTGCAGTTGGTCAGGTACAAATTGGCTGGCCAGTGGGCGAGTCTTTCCGAACTCCCTGAAGAGGAGGCGATCCATCTGCAGCGCCCAGAAGGATTTGTGGAGAAGCACTTGCAGCAGACCATCACGCTGGCGACAACCGGTGAATATCCGAAATATTTTGCTTTGGGCGATACAGGGAGTACACTTTGTATCGAAGGCTGGTATCTCAGAGACCCTTGGGTCGATCTGGAGCAGAAGAGCGGGACGATAAACCGCGGGATAGCGCAGTGGAGGGAGCGGGAATTGGCGGGCTTTTGTCAACGGGGGCGGCTTTTTCCGACACTGGTCTGTCGGATGCCTGCGGATATCCCGATTCATTTTGAGTTGGTGGAATGCCCGGACTGGACAGAGGCGTGCAGTCACAATAAAGGGGATGGCTCCCACACCTATCTATTGCCGACGGTCAGGATACCTTGGGACAGCTGGCAGGAGGGAGAGCAGCAGATGATCATGCTGCCCATCCCCTTGACGCCGGAAACAGAGGAAATGACTTTCATTTTAGCGGGATATGACGTCAAGGTGCCCGAGGATACGATCACCTTACAGTAAGGAGTGGAGAAGAGATCATGGAAACAGATGCGTATGTCCGTCGGGCAGTGGAGGCGGTGATCAAGGAGCAGGGGCTGGACCGCAGCCGCGTTTTTGAGGCGGATAAAGGGCGTTATAGGGCGATCATTGAAAAGATCCAGGAGACGTTCGTGCGGGACGGCGGAGATATCCATTGGGCCAATATGGGCTATTTCCGGCCGGAATTGGCCGCATGGTGCGTGAACATCCAGGATGCGCGGCTGTGGTATCATGAACTGCCCCATCTTGTGCCAAAACCTGAGGAGCGGGTCTATGTGCTTTTGGAGGATACGCTGGACTTTGCGCCTAAGTATTGGCTGTATGAAATGTATCTGCCGGAACTCATCATCATTTTGGATGAGACCGTGGGGCTGGATGATTTCTATATCGTCTCCAAGAAAATGGATTGGCTGATCACAGAAAATCACGAGGAGATCGTGACCCTGGTAGGGGAAGTGCTGGGGAGAGACGCGGCAGAGCGGATCAAGGCAGGAAAATAACAGGCAGGAGGATCGATCTATGGTGCCAACGGCTGGCGTTTGGACAACACAGACAGTCAAGCCCTCTGCGCGGGGGCAGGTTTTACAGAGGCCGGACGCATCGTCTGCTGTACCAAAAAACGATGAAGCTTTGTTGAATGGAGTGAAAAACGACCCATGGCCAATAGGCGAAGAAAGCAAAACATGATAAAAATGTGGAACGAGGTGCGGCCGTTGACCACTCGGCAGATCATGGTGGACGGCGTGCGGATACAGCCGCTGGGACTAGCAAGAGGCAGGGGCGATCGGCTATTTTTATTCGTCTTGGAATATGCAGGGGAAAAGGGTATACGCAGACAGTCGCTGCTCAAAACTGTTCAGCAGGCAAAGATGCGCGGACGCTGCTTTCACAAAGGTTCGGCCAGCAGTGATAGTCTGAGTTCGCCGTATGGACAGCAGATACTGGCGCTGTTTCGGGAGCAGGGGGCGGTGATAGTACCAGGTTTGCGAGACAAATCGCCAGAGGATATCCTCTTGACGGTCGTACTCTTTGAAGAGTCCTGCCCGATGCTGGATTGGGTGCGGCCGCAGATGAATGTGCAGCTATATCTGCAAAAGCGCCGTGTCCTGCCGGTCGAGCGGACGTATACGCTGAAGATGGGCCAGCAGCGGAGGCTGGCTTATACGATCCCTTCCACGGGAGAGGAACGGTCTTTTGCTGTGACGGATTTGATGTGGTATGATCCTTGGCCGAAATGGCAGCTGCTGCTGGCAAATGAAGCATTGTGCCAGAGAAGCGGTATAGATGAACCGTTTTTGCAGCAGATCTGCCCGCCGGGTCTTGGACTGGCAGTACTTCACTATGTGTCTAAGCGCGGCGAGCTGTCCTTCCAAGACACGACATCAGTGGGCATTTTGTATGATCAGACGCTGGCGGAAAAAAGGGAGGATGGAGTGAAGGGGATCGTGCTGGGGACGCCGATCCTGCCGCAAACGGCAAAAGTCAGTGTGACGCTTAATACTGTGACGGATCATCTGCCTGGCGGTGTGGTGGAGCTATAAAGCTGTGCGCCTCTTGCACCAGCATCTCCCTTGTGCTAGAATGGACAAATCGAACGAATTTTGTCGTGGGAGGAAGGCTTATGCATGCGGAGGAGACAACGGTCTCACATACGCTGAAGCGGTTCCATCATTTTCGTTACGCACTGGTTCTGGAGGGTGTAGCGGTAGGGATCTTGGCGGGCGTTGTGGTGGTCGTATTTCGAATATTGCTGGAAAAGGCGGCGGCGCTTTTGTCATTGGCGCTGGCTTTTGGGGAGAGCCATCCGTGGTTCATTCCGGTGTGGTTGGTGATCCTTTTGCTGGCGGCGCTGACAGTGGCGCTGCTTTTGCGCTGGGAACCGTATATTTCGGGTAGCGG
>CABVBB010000444.1 GCA_902496505.1 uncultured Peptococcaceae bacterium | reverse complement strand
CAGGCTAGATAACGTCGACGTCAGACTGGATAACGTGGAAAACAGATTGTCCCACGTTGAAGCGGATCTGGCTGAGACTAAGGAAATGCACGTGGAAACGCTGCGGCTCTGCAAAGCCCTGATGCATGGCAATGAGCTTCTGCAGGCACAGCAGGACGCCATGCTGCAGGATATCGCTCAGCTACAAGGCCGGCAGAAGCAGTATGATGCCGCCATCCTCATGCTCAATAGTCCTGCCTGAGTAAGCGCCAACGCTATATCATGGTCATCGCTAAGCTCCGCTCACGCGGGGCTTTTTGGCATGCGTTAACGGTGCCCAGATGCCCCCATAATTTCCGCTCCTTGCGCATATAGTGATAGGGGGGCGATATTATGGTGACATTGATCAGTGCCGTGATCGGCGCTTTGGTGGGAGCAGGGTTTGCTTCCGGCCGAGAACTGGTGACTTTTTTTGCAGCCTTTGGCGCGCAGGGCATGGTGGGTGTGCTGCTAATGACGGGCTTATTCACAGCAGGGTGTCTGCTGCTGCTCGGACTGTGCGACCGCTTGGATCTGGACAGCTACGAAGCGCTGTTAGCGGCCATTTTTCCGCCCTTTTGGGCCAAGGTCTTCACCGTTTTGGTCAGCGTAGGCTTGTGGCTGGGGTTGGGCATGATGCTCTCTGGCTGCGGCACCTTGGGTGCGGTGCTTTTGGATTGGCCGGCTTGGCTGGGTTTTATCCTAGCGCTGGCAGGCACTTATTGGCCGCTCTCGCGGGGCAGCGAGGGCTTTTTGCGGCTCAATGGCTGGCTCATCCCGATCATGGTGGTCTTCGCCGCGGTGATGGCGCTGGTCTTTTTAGCCCGGCCGCTCTCCTGTGCCGCTGTCCTGCCGCAGGTCCAGCTGGTCCCCAATTGGCCCATCGCTGCTATCCTGTACTGGCTCTACAACAGCCTGCTCTCCATGGCGGTGCTGGTGGGCATCCGCCGCAAAAAGCACGTACGTTTGGCGGTAGCAGCCGGCGCATTGGTGATCGGCGCCCTGGCGCTCCTCTTATGCGCCTGCCTGACTCTTTTGCCCGAGACCCTGCAGGAGACGCAGATGCCCATGCTCACCTTAGCGCAGGTCATGGGCGGCTTTTGGAAAATATGCTATGGTATTGTGATGATTTTGGCAATGTACACAACAGCACTAGCCAACTGCTATGGTTTAGTGGTAAACTATGAATATCACATAACGCATCGAAAAACGCTGCTTTTGCTCATCCTGCTGCCCACGGTGCTCTTCGGCCCCTTTGATTTCGGCAGACTGGTGAGCACCCTTTACCCGCTCTTGGGCTACGCCAGCGCGCCCATCATGGTGGGTATGCTCATCAAAGCGGCAAAACTTTTAACTGGATCTGGAGGACGATTATGAACTGTACCACTGAAGAAGAAAAAGAAATTTTAGAGCTGAACATCAAAAATGCCGTCAAGTGCGAGCTGGGTCTCCCGCTGTCCAAATATTTGGCAGCCTACACCGTCGACCGCTTGAAGATCCTGAGCATGGAGCATGAGCTCCCCAATCGCTCTAAGCTGAAAAAAGCGGAGCTGGTGGTGGCCCTGCAGTCCGCCATCCTGAATGAAGAGCGCCTCACGCAGGAAATGATCGTCATGAGCGAGGAAGAATTCCAATTCCTGCTGGACGTGGCCCATGGCCATGATTTCGCCGGTCAGGCCATTCATCCCGGCTTGTACGGCTACGCCTGCCGCTTGGGCTACCTCTATCTGGTGCTCAAGGACGACGTCCTGCACTACGAGATGCCGTCTGAGGTCAAGGCGCTGGTCTTGGACAGCCAGACCCATGACTTCCTGAAAAAAATGGCTGATTACCGCCTGAAATGGGAGTACATCAGCGGTCTGTCCAATTTCTACGGCATGGTCACCTATGAAGAAGTGGCCCGTCTGTACAATGAGTACAACGAGACCGACATCACCCCAGCTGATCTGGAGGAAGTCTTCCGCGCTTTCAGCATCCGGCCGCAGATCACCCAGTATTATGACGGCTATCTGGTCAACGATTTTCTCCTGGAAGAAGACGAATTCGAGCTGCTTTCCGAACGCGTCCACGAGCTGCCTTTAAGCTACATTCCCAGCGAAGAAGAGATCCTCGCCTATGCTGACGATATGTACTACGAATGGACGCCGGAACTGGACAAGCTGGAACGCTACCTGGCCGAATCGTTTAACGACCTCAGCGAAGACGATATCCATCAGCTGGTAGAAGACATCCAGCTATCCATCACCATGGAAGATTCCTTCCAGGATATTTTCGACCTGTTCGAAGGTTACGAGCTCAAATTCTCCTCCTTCGAGCAAGTGGAAGAGATCGGTCAGCTGATCACCGACGTCATCAACAATACCCGTCTGTGGAGCAACCGCGGCTATACGCCCAAAGAGCTCAACAAGCTCAACGGCTCCCCTCTCCAAGAGCCGCCTGAGATCGAAGCCCCCAAGCAAGAGCCTATCCGCGTGCAAAAGATCGGCCGCAACGATCCCTGCCCCTGCGGCAGCGGCAAGAAATACAAAAAGTGCTGCGGTAAATAATTCTCCGAAAGGGAGGGAGCGCATGCCCAAGCAAGCCGACCAGAAGGCCAAAATTTTGTACCTGCTGCGCATTTTGAGAGAGCGCACTGATGAAACGCACGGCCTGAGCATGAGCGAACTCATTGCTGCCCTGGCTGAATACGGCATCACTGCCGAGCGCCGCAGCATCTACGATGACATCGCCCATCTGCGGCAATTCGGCCTGGAGATCCTCA
>CABVBB010000443.1 GCA_902496505.1 uncultured Peptococcaceae bacterium | reverse complement strand
CACATTGAGGATGAGATCCCCTGCATCATCCAGGGCGGCTTTGACCGCCAAAAGCTCCGCTAAGCGGCTTTCCTGATGAATGATCGCCGGGCTTTCCAAAATGGGCATCAGATAGAGCGTATGGCTGCTGCGCGCATTGATCTCACGCAAAGCTTGCATATAGGCTGTCATATTGCTGCGTTCAAATTTGGGAGCGATAAAGCCGCAAAGCAGCCAGTCAATGTCTGCCAGCCGGTCAAAAAGCGCCGTCATCTGCTGGGCAGAGCGCACTCGGATAAAAAGCAGCGGCAGCTGGTCTTGGGCACAGTGGCCGCTCTGGACAGCAGCAGCTAAACGCTTTAAGGAATCGATCAGCTGTTCGGCTGCTTGGTCGGCTGCCTGATCGGTCAGAGAATCCTCCAAACAAAAGGCCCAGCTTTTTAGATCAGGGTACGCCTGCATGGACAGTGTCTCCACGATCTTGGGATAAGACGCCGGCGTATACAGCAATGCCCCCACCGCATACTGCAAGATCTCTTTCGGCGTCTCTGTACTCAGCTCGATGCCTTGCTGATACATATCGAGCTCTTCAAAATGATACTTCATGATGTCCTACCTTTCCTGCTGCAAAACTTATTCGATGATCTCCAGGCCATAGTCTCGGAGCAAACGCTCCAGCCCCTCTTTATAGCCTGCGCCTACGGCATTCAACTTCCACTGTCCGTGGTAACGATAGATCTCTGCTGCGACGATGGTGCGTTCGGCGGTCAGATCGATGATCGGGAAGCGCCAGACCTCCTCTGTGCCTAACTTGAGCTGTAAAGCGATCTCGGAGAGCTTGGAAAAATTGTCCGCACTATCTCCATAAATAGCAAAAACGACAGCCAGTTTCTGGACTTCTGCCGGAACAGCAGCCAGCGTCAGCTGCATGACCTTGTCGGCTTCCTGATAAGTCACACTGCCGCAGAGCGAACGCATATTGCCGAAGAAGATGAGATCTTCATCACGATGCGCCATCCCCTGCTGATCCAGCAAGACCACATAAGGATCGATGTCCAAATGTTCGCTGCGTTCAGTATACGTCAGGCTCAGCTTGAGATCGTGCTCCATTTCCGGCGGCAGCGCCCGCCTTTCGCCGCGCTGCAAAATGATGGTCTTTTGACCCGGTGGTTCAGCCTGGACTAAAGGCTCAGCCGTTTTTTGGTCATTGAGTTCAGGCCGGGCAGGTGCTAGGCAGTCTGCATCCGGCAAGGATAAAGCACTTTCCAAAACCAGGCTTTGCGACAGAGCACTGGTGGTCAGGCTGCCTTCTTCCGGTGTATAGACCTTCTGCACAGGAGGGGCGGTCACTGCTTCGTTAGCCAAGGCACTGACATAAATGGTGTGGATCAGCTGGGAGTGCAGCGTGATCTCCCCATAAAAAAACGTACCGTGCCGACAGGCGTCAAAGTGAAGCGTTATCTGCCGCCGACCAGGCTCTAAATGTTCTGGTGATAGATGAAGTCCTGTGATATTGGTTGTCAGCGTCACAACTACTGGTACGACGATCTCCAGCTCAAAGCTTGTGTCTTGACCGGCGGGAAAATGTCCCAGCGGCAAAACACGGGGATACTGCCAGAGTCCTTCTTCGCCAGGGATCCCCTGCGCTTGGCCGATGATCTCCACATTTTGGCAGGTGGTGTCCTTTTGACGGCTGAGGAGCGCCAGATCATTACCAGCTTGCGGCTGTCCTTCGATATTTTCCACACGCAGATCGGCCAGCTTGACGCCAGTGGATTCGACCACCAAGGCAGGCCCCTGTCTGCTCCACAAGGTGGTCACATTGCCGACCAAGGTACAGGGCTTACGCACGTAAAATGGCCCCTCATATTCGCCTAATGGCAGCGGGATCACATCATAGGTCATCCCGTGGTCGATGACATCCTGCAAATTCATGCTGATCCCTCCTATTGGGATATTTTAAAAATGGCAAATACCGTTTGAGGTCAAACGATATTTGCCGTTTTCTTAGCGATCTATAGGTCAGATATTGACGCCGAAGTTGCGGCAGAGCGCTTCTAAGCCGCCCTGGAAGCCAGCGCCGACAGCATTGAATTTCCAATCTGCGCCATTGCGGTAGATCTCGCAGACCACAATAGCGGTTTCGACGGAGAAGTCTTCGCCCAAATCATAACGCAGGGCATTTTCACCTGTCATATCGTTTTCATTGGCCATTTTGGCAACACGCACGTAAGCGTTGGAGACCTGACCAAAATTCTGCTGGCGAGCAGCTGCTTCGTGGATCGTGACAGTGATGGCGATTTTTTGGACTTCGGCGGGCATCTTGGTGAAATCGACCAGGATGACCTCGTCATCACCATCGCCTGCACCGGTCAGATTATCACCAGTATGCTTGACAGCCCCTGTCTTGCTCTCCAAATTGTTGTAGAAGATGAAATCCTCATCGCTTAAGACTTTGCCATTGGCGCCTAACAAAAATGCCGCTGCATCCAAGTCAAAATCCTGTCCGCCGTCATATTTGTTGGTGTCCCAGCCTAAACCGACTAAAGCATGGGTCATGGATTTATCTAAGCTGACCCGCTGACCTTTTGCTAAACTGATTGCCATATTCTCCGCTTCCTTTCTCTATAAGCAGCTTCTTATTGGAAACGACGAGCCATTTCAGCTACGCCGTCATCTGTCGTACCAGAACCGATGGCGTTGAATTTCCACTCGCCATTGTAACGATAGACTTCACCAAAGATAACTGATGTCATGTTGGTGTAGTTATCAGACAGATTGTATTTGCAAAGCTCTTGATT
>CABVBB010000442.1 GCA_902496505.1 uncultured Peptococcaceae bacterium | reverse complement strand
GTATGGCTGCGCTTATTGGAAAGACGGCAAACGGTACTATCAGCTCAGTGCATATAATGAGAAGATCTATGATTTTCAATCAAACAGCGCACAAAATGGCGTGCTGTCTAGTGATCTATGCACACTGACGCGCAAATATCCTGTGCCGACAGGGATGCGGGAGTATATTGCTCTGGAGGTCAAAAAAGAGTTGGCTCAAGAGATGGCCAGAAAATTCCCGGCAGATTTTTTTCGCCGTTTAGAAGAATGGGCAATAGCGGCAACGGAAGATACGGCTGTGCCTTTTTTGCAGCAGCAATGGCAGGCGGTAAGCTGTACTTTTGACCTGGAAAAACTGCGGCTTTTTAAAGAAATGGTGGAATACGCCTATCTCAATCGCAAGCTCAACGCTGACAGTTATCGGAAAATGCAGGAACTGATCCGTGAAGAGCAAAAAAGCATGGAGGAAAACTTTATAGCCAAAGATATCTTTGAGAAAACTTTTTATGGCATTGCGTATGTGAATAAAAATGGTCTAAAGTATGCCATAAACGCTCGGTCAGGAAATATCTATCAAAAAAAGGCCGAATTAGAGCTGCAAGGCATATTTACATCGCCGGTTTTCTCTAAGACATACTATTACAACTATGATCTTCGCTTACCGGATGTGCATAAGCTTTTTGAACGCGATTTGAAGCAGTATATGACAGCGGCACACGTAGAGCGTCTGAAAGAAATTTATACACATAATGAAAAAGTATCAAAAAAGCAGTTTAATGAATACAGGCGAGAGACTGCTGAAAAATATGGGGAAGCAGCGGCCGAAACGTTAGGCCATTATGGTTATCGCTGGGGGATATTGTGGTAAAGTAAGCTTTATAGAGCGGATCTTGGGGGATACTGGCGGCAGGGTTTGGGATGGTGGACGGCGAAGCTTGTAGGAGAGGCAGATGCCACAAGAAAGGACATTTTTATGAGCAGGAACCATTTTCAGATCAAAGAACTGACCGCCGAGCATTTGGAACAGTACAATGCGCTGCTGCGCTATGCGTTCCAGGTGACGGAGAAGACGTTAGAAGAGAGCGGCTGGGATGATGAGGACATCAAGCAGTCCAAGTTTCCCGTGTTGGAGCGGGCCGATGTGCTGGGCTGCTTTGACGGCGAGGACTTGGTCTCCCAATTCGCTGTGTATCCGTTAAAAATGAATATCCATTCCGCTGTTTACCCCATTGGTTTCGTGACCAGCGTGGCCACTTATCCGGAATACGCGGGAATGGGGCTGATGAGTCAGCTGATGAAGCGTTCGCTGACGGAGATGAAGGGCAAGGGGCAGACGCTGTCGCTTTTGTATCCGTATTCCATACCGTTATACCGCAAGCGCGGTTGGGAGATCGTGTCGGACAAGATGTCTTACCGTATCCGTGATGATCAGCTGCCGCAAAATATTGAGGTGCCAGGCTATGTGCGGCGGGTATCGTGGGAAAACACGGATTTCAAAAACCTGCATACCCAATTTGCTCAGCAGACGCATGGCTGTTTGTTCCGCAATCATTTGGCTTGGGAGGAATATTGGCGCTGGGATGAAGACGATACCACCGTTGCCATCTATTACAGCGCAGAGGATAAGCCGCTGGGTTATATGGTCTACTTGATCAAAGACGACATCATGAGCATCAAGGAACTGATCTATCTCAACGCCGAAGCACACAAGGGGCTGCGCCGCTACATCAGTGCGCACGAGTCCATGCTGGATGAGGTGCGCGGCGATAATTATTTCAGCGAGCCCATCGCCTTTAGTTTGGAGGACAGTGACATCAAGGAGACGATCCGTCCGTATATCATGGGCCGTATCGTGGATGTGGCGGGCTTTTTGGAGCGCTACCGCACACAGCCGGATATTTCCGGCCGAGTGACGCTCCATATCACTGATCCTCTGCTAGAATGGAACAACGCAAGCTTTAACCTGGCCGTCCACGACGGTCACTGCGCGCTGAGCGATCAGTCCGCGCCTTACGAGGCATCCATGTCCATCGGTACCTTGACGACCTTGCTCTTAGGCTACAAGCGCGCCTCTGATCTGGCGGTGCTGGAAAAACTCTCCGGCGACAGTAAAGCTATCGAATTTTTGGATCGGGCGCTCATTTACAAAAAACCTTACATCTCCGATTATATTTAAACACACGAAAAAAGCGCATCCTCATTTAAGCGAGGGTGCGCTTTTGTGATGATAAAAATTATTAGATGCGATCGGCTTTGCGCAGCTTGTACATCAGGAAGATGGAGACCAAAAGCGCTGCGGTGAAAAGACCAGCGAAGATGAACATGGTGCTCTGGTAGCTGTTGGTCACGCCTTTTGCCCAGGCGGTCACACCGGGACCGGCGATACCAGCCATTGCCCAAGCGGTCAGGATACGGCCGTGGATAGCGCTGAGCTGTTTGGTGCCATAGACGTCGCTGAGGTAAGCGGGGATGCAGGAGAAGCCGCCGCCGTAGCAGGTCATGACGATGAAGAGCAGGATCTCAACGGTCAGTGTATGGGTGATGGTCGCCAGAAGCAGCATAGCAGCGATCTCCAAGACGAAGAAGGTGGTATAGACCACGTCACGTCCCAGATAGTCTGAAGCTGTCGCCCAGACCAGACGGCCGCCGCCGTTGAAGATGCCCATGATGCCGACCACGCCCGCTGCGGCCAAGGCCGTCAGACCCGTAGTTTCTTGAAGCAGCGGAGAAGCGACGGAGATGATGGAGATGCCGCAGGTGATATTGATGAACAGCAGAAACCACAGGGCGTAGAAATACCAC
>CABVBB010000441.1 GCA_902496505.1 uncultured Peptococcaceae bacterium | reverse complement strand
TCCTGCTGGCCAGCGGCATCGCGTTTTTCTTTATCGCCCAGAGCTTCATCATTATCGGCGGTGTGACCAAGTTTATCCCGCTGACCGGTGTGACCCTGCCGTTTTTGAGCTATGGCGGCAGTTCGCTGGTGACCAGTATGGGCGCCTTGGGCATCCTCATCGGCCTCTGCCAAAAGCAGGGCGAAGTGGTGGCTATCCAGGAGCGCAAGATCAGACGGATACGATTAGCAGCGATCCTGGTCGCTGTTTTGCTCTTGAGCAATCTGTTTTATTGGCAGATCATCAAAGGGCCGGAAGTGATAGAGCGGATGTTGGAATTGATTTGATAAGTGAGGTGACAGCCAGTGGATAAAATGTTAGGCAAGCGATATGAGCTCCTGGAGCAGATCGGCGGCGGCGGGATGGCCGTGGTCTATCTGGCCCGGGACACCTTTTTAGATCGGCTCGTGGCCGTGAAATTACTGCGTGACGAATACAGCGACGATCAGGATTTTATCCGGCGTTTTCACAAGGAAGCCAAGGCGGTAGCCAGCTTATCGCATCCCAATATCGTCAGCATCTATGATTTTGGTGAAGAGGGCAAGACGAGCTTTCTGGTGATGGAATACGTGGAGGGGCGGACGTTAAAAAGTCTGATCCAAGAAGAGGCACCGTTATCTGTCGAGCAGGTGGTGGATATCGGCCGTCAGATCTGCGCAGGCATTTCCGAAGCCCATGCGCAGAACATCGTGCATAAGGATATCAAGCCGCACAATATCCTGGTCGATCGCAACGGCATCGTCAAGGTGACGGATTTTGGCATCGCTCAGGCGGTGGATAATATGACCATCACCCACAATAAGGGCATCTTGGGCTCGGCGCATTATTTTTCGCCGGAACAGGCCAAGGGTGAAGCGGTGGATTTCCGCTCGGATATCTATTCGATCGGCGTGGTGTTGTACGAAATGGTCACGGGACATGTGCCCTTTACAGGAGAAAATCCGGTGACCGTGGCGCTGAAACATATTCAAAATACGCCGGTCTCGCCGCGGAAGCAGGGCGTGGATATCCCTTTGCAGCTGGATTGGATCATCATGAAGGCCTTGGCTAAGGATCCGGCGGCCCGTTTTGCGTCAGCGCAGGAGATGGAGGAGGAGCTGGCTGCTGTGGCGACGGGCGCTAAGCTCAGCCGCACCAGCTATGATAACGGCAAATCCCGGCGTCAGCTGGAGGAAGCGGCAGAAGTGCGCCGCCTAGAGCCGCCGGATGACCGGGTAAAGACCAATGTGACCCGCATCCTGGAGCAGGATTATCTGAGTGAACTCAATGAACAGACCGACCGCATCGAAGCACCGGCGGATAAGCAAAAAGGCAAAAAAAACGAGAAGGCTCCCTCCGGCCGCAAGGTCAAAGTCGCCAATCTCATCGTGCTGCTGCTGATCTTGGCAGGCGTTGGCGTGGGCAGCTTCTACGGCGTGCAGAAACTCTTTTTCAAAGCAGAGGTCGTGGTGCCTAATGTGGTCGATATGAAAGAGATCGACGCGGAACGGACACTGGTGCAGAATAAATTGACGGTCGTCTATGATGAGCCGGAACCCAGCGATGAGATCGCCAGCGGTCATGTGCTGCGGCAGGATCCCCAGCCGGATTCCCGCGTCAAGGAAGGCCGAGAAGTGACGCTGGTCATCAGCAGCGGTCAGGAGACGACGGAGGTGCCCAATGTCGTGGGCAAGAGCAAGGAAGACGCCATATTGGCGTTGGAAGCCAAGGGGCTCACGGTCGGCGCGACGGCCCCGGCTTATGATGAGACAGTAGCGGAGAATCTGGTCATCTTGCAGGCGCCTAAGAGTGGTGAACAGGTGGCCAAAGGATCGTCGGTGGATCTGATCATCAGCAAGGGCAAGGAACCGCAGATGGTCACAGTGCCTAGTGTCGTGGGCATTTCCTTGGATGAAGCCAAGTCCAGCCTGGCGCAGAAGGGGCTCAATGTAGGAAAAGTGACAGAGCAGGAGAGTACAGAGTATGCAGCAGGCATCGTCCTCAATCAGTCCTTGGTGGCGGATGGACAGACGCTGGAGGAGACAGAGGTCGATCTGGTAGTCTCCAAAGGTCCAGGCCCTGCAGTAGAAAAGAGCGACAAAATCGAAATGCTGATCCCTTACAGCGGTTCTTTGATCGTCGAAGTGGTCGATGAGGATGGCAAGCGGCTGATCTACAAGGAATTCAGAGAAGCGGACGAGTATCTGTCCGTGCCCTTTACGTATAAAGGCAAAGCAACAGTCAATGTCTACAGCGATAAGCAGCTGGTCGAGACAAAAACGTTTGAGTAGAAACTTAGGTGATGGCGTGGAAGGACATATTATCAAAGGCTATAGTGGGTTTTATTATGTGTTTCGCGAGGGCAGGATCTATGAATGCTCGCTGCGGGGCAAGAATCGGCAGAAGAAGGTGCGCTTTCTGCCTGGCGATGCGGTGGAATTCAGCGTGCTCGACGAGGATAAAGGCGTGATCGAATCGGTGCTGCCGCGCAAAAATGAGTTGATCCGTCCGCCGGTGGCCAATATCGACCAGGTGATCATCACCGTGGCCGTGGCCGATCCGGCGCCTGATCTGTGGCTGGTCGATCGGCTGACTATACTATCGCTGTGGAATGAGATCACGCCGGTGATCTGCTTCAATAAAGGCGATCTGCTCAGTGCCGACAAGCGCGAAGCCCTTATGGCGATTTATGAGCAGGCTGGCTTTCAGACGCTGGTTTGCAGTACCCGAGAGGGTTGGGGCATTGATGAGCTCAAACGCCTCTTA
>CABVBB010000440.1 GCA_902496505.1 uncultured Peptococcaceae bacterium | reverse complement strand
GAGCGCGGCGCAGAATTTTTCTCGCCCTATATCTCCAATGTGGAATACTACGACGAAGGCCACTACATGGTCCATTCCGGCGGCATTGGCTACGAAAACGGCAAGACCTGCGACGGATTTGCCGTCACCCGCGCCATGAGCCCCAAGCATAAGGACAAAGTCTACACCTTCAACGCCATCACCTGCGAGCTTTTGAATGATGAATTGGTCTATGAACTGCAGGTGCCGGCCAACTGCTACCGAGCGGAAAAGCTGCCGCTTTATTACGCTGGTGAAAAAGCCGAGTTGGGCCAAGGCAAAGTCCTGGGACAGATGATCGAGACCCAGACCACCAAGATGAAGATCAAGGCCGAGGAGACTGGCGAACTCATTCCCGAAAGCTACGCTGCTTCCATCGTTGAAGAAGAAGACCGCATGACCTTCAACGCCACCTTTGAATCCGGCGAATTGGCCCAGCTGCTCTTGGTCGGTGCGGACGGCACCATTCGCCGCTACCCCATCAACACGGTGGCCAAGACCTTCTCCGCCATGTGTGTGGGCACTTTCCAAAAGGCCGACCCCCGCAATGTGGATGTCTTTGTCAATAAGACCGGCTTAGTCGGGCCGCAGACGGTGAAGCTGCTTTTAGAAGATAAGATCTACGAGACGGGCGTGACCATCAACCTTTAAAAAATGTTTTCCCCCAAGTCCTCAGCATCACGCTGGCGGCTTGGGGGATTTTTTTGTTTGAGGCGCTGACGGCTGAGAAAATATCACCATCCGGGCATGAATCGTCTTTGCCTTTCATAGACTGAACGCGTATAATATGGGTGAATGAATGGCATAAGCAAAGGAGACGAACGGTATGGGCTATGAACAAGACCATTCTAAAGAAATCATGCGCACCACAGCACCTTGGTATGTGGAATCACAGATGGGCGGTCTGTCGCCAGAGGATCACGCCTTTTTGCGGGACAACAGCACCATCCTCCACTACACGCCCGGCGAAGTGATCTATGATGACGGCAGTTTGATCACCAAGCTCAATTACATCAATAAGGGCACTGTGCGCTACAACCTGACCAGCAGCGCAGGTGAGGTCAAGACCGTCTTCTTCACCGACCGTTTTTTGGCGCTGGAATGTTTCCTGCACGGTCAGCCCGCGCAGACCAACGCCATGGCCATCGATGCGGTGGAGATCTACGCACTGCCTGCGGAATTGGCCGACGACGCTTTTGCCCGCAAGAGCATCCGCGATCTGGCGCTCAAGGCGCTGAGCATCAAGTGCCGCATCCTAGGCTGGCAGGTGGATGATCTGTCTTTGAGCAAGCCCTTGGGCAAGGTCTGCCGGCTGCTGTGCTGCTACATGACCAGCGACGAGGGACATTACCGGATCCACTTGACCCATCAGGAATTGGCCGATCTCACAGGCCTGCATCGGGTGACAGTGACCAACAATATGTCGCAGCTGCGCAAGATGAAAGTCATTGACATCGACCAAGAGGGCGAGATCGTCGTGTTGGATTGGGAGAAGCTCAAGGAACTGGGGTTTGACGGCTGTCTGTAAAAAATCGCCCTGGGTGTAGCGGCAATTACACGGTTTGGCTGGCCTCTGGTGATAAAATGGAAGCATGAAAGAAACAAGCGCATTTTATCATCTGGGAGGAATGGATATGGATCAGTTATTTTCATTAGCCGGCAAAACAGCCATCGTGACAGGGGCAGGCCGAGGCATCGGCCGGGCGATCGCCATCGGTTTGGCCGAGGCTGGCGCGCAGATCGTTTTGGTCAGCCGTACAGAGGCCCAGCTTAGGGAGACTGAAGCGGCCATTTTGGCGAAGACAGACGTGAAAACGCTGGTCGCACCCTGCGATGTGACCGATCAGGCGGCAGTACAGGCAGTGGTCGCGCAGACAGCGGCGGCTTTTGGCGCAGTGGACATCTTGGTCAACAACGCCGGCATCAATTTTAAGAAAGCCTTCTTGGATGTGACCCCAGAGGATTGGGAGACCATCGTGCATACCAATTTGACCGGTGAATTTTTATTCGCTCACGCTGTGGCTGAGCAAATGGCCAAGCAAGGCGGCGGCCGCATCATCAATATGGCTTCTGTGGGCGGCATCCTGGGCCTGTCCAAGACCGCACCATACTGCGCCAGCAAGGGCGGCATCATGCAGATGACCAAGGTCATGGCCATCGATCTGGCCAGCTATCACATCAATGTCAATGCCATCTGCCCAGGTTACATCGATACAGGACTGCTGAAAGAACCGGCGCAGAAACAGATGATGATGGACAATATCTCCAAATATACGCCAATGGGACGTCCGGGTTTGGCGGAGGATCTGGTCGGAGCGGTGGTATTTTTGGCTTCGGACGCAGCCAGCTATGTGACGGGTACTTCCATCGTCGTCGATGGCGGGATGAGCTGCATCGCGATGTAAAACGCGCATGTCAGCTAGTGATCAGTTTGTAAAATTGGGTGAACGTACAAAAAAATAAAAACCGACGCCTGCACGCAGTCTTTTTGGGCTGCGCGCAGGCGTCGGTTTTTTTGTGCGGCTGTGTTTTATTTTTTACCGCCAGGTCACTTGGGCGGGTTTGCGGGGAGCGGTGCGGCGGTAGGTGACGGCAGGATAGCCGATAGCGAGGCTGGTGATGGGGCGGGTGCCTTCGGGCAGTTGGAGCAGCTGACGCAGGGCTGGGTCGCTCTCGATGGCTTGGACGAAGAAGCCAACGAAGCAGACGCCTAAGCCGAGGGCGTTGGCCATGAGTTCCATGCGGGAAGCGGCGAGAGCGCCGTTG
>CABVBB010000439.1 GCA_902496505.1 uncultured Peptococcaceae bacterium | reverse complement strand
CCAAGACTTTTTCGGCGACATCGCAGATGTAGATAGCAAGCACTCCAGCCAGGAGGATGAACCACCACGGCAGATGGATGAAATAGGCGATGATCACAGCGACCAGGGAGCCCCAGGTGCCTGGAGCAGGCTTTAATAGGCCTGAGCCAAAGCCGCGTGCTAAAAATAAACAAACTTTTTCCATGATATCAGCTCCACGAAATTTGCTTGCCGACCTTGACAAAGTAGTCGATGCCGGAATAAAGGGTCATAAAGAGCGCCAGATAGAGAAAGATCATACCGATATTGTACCCGGTCACAGCGAGGACGTCAGCCTTCAAAATGAGCAAGATCAGCGCGATCATCTGGGTCACGGTCTTGAACTTACCCAGTTTGCTGGCAGCAACGACGATCCCTTCGGCAGCAGCCACGGAGCGCAGACCGGTCACAGCGAATTCACGGCCTAAGATAAGGATGGCGATCCAAGCGGGGACATCACCCAGCTGCACTAAGCAGATCAAAGCGGCGGCTACCAGCAGTTTATCGGCCAAAGGGTCCATGATCTTGCCAAAATTGGTCACCTGATTATTTTTGCGGGCCAGATAGCCATCCAAAAAATCCGTGAAGGAGGCCGCGATGAAGATCAGCGCCGCCCAATAGCTGCCGAACGGTATGGCGCAGAGGATAGCGACCATAAATACAGGAACTAAAATGATTCGACCAATCGTCAACGTATTAGGCAAGTTCATGAATTATCTCTCCTATAAAGTCATATTCATCCAATCCGGTGATCTTTACCTCCAGAAAATCGCCTGGCTGATGGGTCCAGTCGTTATAAACGAGGATCAGCGGGTCGACATCAGGTGCTTCGCCTTGACTGCGGCAAAGCAGCAAGCCTTCTACATCAGGACTGAGCTCGTCGACTTTGACGATGCAGGTGGTGCCGATCATCTGCTGATGTTTATCGTACATGATCTCAAACTGCTGATCCATCAGTTCGATGGCGCGCTGCTCTTTGACCTCGTCCTCCAGCTGTTCAGTCATGCGGCCGGCAGGTGTGCCTTCCTCCTGTGAATAGGGAAATGCCCCTACGCAGTCCAGCTGGACGTCTGCTAAGAAGTCCAACAGAGTCTGATACTGTTCCTCTGTCTCGCCGGGAAAACCGACGATAAATGTCGAGCGCAGCGTGATATTGGGGATACGCTCCCTTAAAGTCGTGATCAATGCACGCATCTCTTGCTGAGTGATCTGCCGATTCATCCGGCGCAGGATCTGATCGTCAGCATGCTGCAATGGAATATCCAGATATTTGCAGACCTTATCCTCCCGAGCAATAGTGTCGATCAAATGATCGTCGAAATTGTTGGGATAGGCATACAGGATACGGATCCATTTCAGCTCCTCGATCTGAGCCAGCTGCTGCAAGAGATCCGCTAAGGCAAAATGACCATAGAGATCCTTGCCGTAATAGGTGGTATCCTGAGCGACTAAGATAAGCTCACTGTAGCCGGCTGCAGTCAATTGTCTGGCTTCTGCCAGGATGCTTTCTAGGGGACGGCTGCGATAAGGACCCTGCATTTCGGGAATGACGCAATACGTGCAGCGGTTGTCACAGCCTTCGGCAATACGCAGATACGCATAATGCCCTGGTGAAGTGATGACACGCTCCGGAACCTCTGGAGATTCGGCATCCCACTTTTGAGCTGTCTGAACGACACGCTGGCGGTCGCCGGCTTCATAATCCTGTAAGATATCAGCGATCCGATCATAATCGTTGGTACCCAAAAGCAGATCGATCTCTGGCAGCTCTTGAGCCAGTTCGTCAGCGTATTTTTGGACAAGACAGCCAACGGCGACTAAGGTCTCCAGTTTGCCGGTCTCCTTATACTGCGCCAGTTCCAAAATGGTGTTGATGGATTCTTCTTTGGCACTGTTGATAAATCCACAAGTATTGATGACGATCACTTCTGCTTCGTCATACTGGTCGGTCAATTCAAAATGGTGATCTTGGAGAAGCGCCATCATATGCTCGCTGTGCACTTGATTTTTGGCGCATCCAAGAGAAACAACACTGATCTTCTTCATATTTTCCCTCGCCTATCCACAAGAATAATACAAGGAAATCTCCTTCGCGCAGAAGATTTCCTGTAGGTTTGCTTTATTGTTCGTTTTCTGTCTCTGGAGTGGTTGGAGCAGGTGCTGCGGTCTGAGGCTTTGAAGCCTTTTCCACATCCTCTAGGTTGAAGGTCTTTTCCACGACCTGTCCTTTTTCACCCATGATCCCCAGATCTTGGCCGTTTAAGGTCAATTTGCATACACCGCCGTTGCCCACTTTGATATGGATGGTCTTATCAGCGGTGATGGTCTTCAGTGCCCCTTCGTTCAGGGTCTCAGTAAAGACAGATTTGCCGTCAGCACTGACAGTGGTCCAGCATTTATCCACAGTCGATGGCGTCAGGTCGATGATCTGCAGCTTGAGCTCCAATCCCTCATAGACTTGGGCTGGAGGTTGCTCTGGCATATCATTATTTGGCTCAGCGGTCATACCATCATCGGGTGTCTGGCTGGCATCCTCTGGCTGATCGTTGTCAGCGACCTGATCGGTCTGCGGCGGGATCACGACAGAATCCTCATCGGGCGGCTGCTGTTTATTATAGATCGCCTGGACAGCCAATAGGGCCAAAATAGCGACGACACTGATGCCGATGATCAAATACTTCTTCGACGTGATAGGCTTATCTTCCAGTTTAGCCCGTCCAGCTGAGCGGCTCAAATGATGCTCAGCCTCTGTCGGCGGCTCTTCTGGGATGGTGGG
>CABVBB010000438.1 GCA_902496505.1 uncultured Peptococcaceae bacterium | reverse complement strand
AAGCCGCTATTTTGCTGTGTCTCTGCTTTGTTGCAGGTAGTTTGTTATTTTTATCTTATATGAGCAGCCAACATACCAAAGAAAATATCGAGTTTTTGGACAATGCAGCTCGACAGCATGAAGTCGCCCTGATCAAGCAAGTCGAAGGTGACTTTCAAACACTGCACGGCGTAGCGGTATTTGTCGGTGAACAGGATATCACGGATCTGGAGCAGATCGTCAAATTAGTCAGCGAGGTCAATGAGGGCAATGTGTTCATCCGCATGGGCTTTGCTACCTTGGATGGCAGTCTGGAACTATTGGAACTAGGCGGCAAGCATTATCAGGGCTTGGATATATCCGAAGAAGCATTCTTTAAACGGGCCGCAGCTGGTGAGGATAATATCTCTAAGGCTGTGCTGGATCCCTTTCGTGAGGGAGAATATATCAATTATTATGCAGTTCCGGTAGAAAACAAGCAAGGAGAGATCATTGGCGTATTGTGCGCCGTCAATGATGCGCAGATCATCCGCGAGATCGTGGATGCGCCGCTGTTGGACGGCACAGGCTTTACGGATCTCTATGACAGCAGCGGCAAGATGATCCTGCGTTCGGTCCGTTCGCCGAATAAAAAAGACGGCGTGTTTTCTCTTTATGAGCTGATCGATCTCCAAAAGGAGGATGAGGCTGCTATTCGGCAGGCTTTATCCGAAAGGACGACTGTCCATATCTCCTATGAAGTCGATGGAGAAAAGATCCTGGCAGTATTAGAACCAGCCGGTGTAGAGGATTGGTTCCTCCTCAGCTCGATCTCTATTAAGGTGCTTCGTCAACGGTATGTGCTCACAGCGATCGGGGCAGGTGCCATCATTATCACGGCCTATGCGCTGTTTCTGCTGCTCTTTTATCAGCAGAAGCGGATCATGTCACGCAATCAGGCGACGGTCGAACGATTGGCTTATGTGGATGAGTTGACTGGCGGACGGAATTATAATAAATTTTTGCTCGATGCAGAGGCAGCACGCAGAGTGGACGGATACCAAGCCATTTGGTTCTGCGATATGAAGAAATTTAAATACTACAATGACGCCCTAGGTTACCAAAAGGGTGACGAGATGCTTTGCCGAATGTTCGATGTGATCCATCACTTGGAGGGAGAAGAGGGCATCTTCTGCCGGATGACAGCGGATAACTTTGTGGGCCTCAAATCTTATGAGGAGCGGCAGGAACTGTCAGAATGGTTCGAAGCGCTGCTTAATGAGCTGCACCGCGAGGAGAACGAGGCTGCCAGCCGGTCTTATTTGGAATTATGTATGGGCTTTTACTGCATAGGGCCAGATGACAACATCCTATCGATCAACGAAATGGTCAATCGAGCCAACATGGCGCAAAAATCGGTCAAGGATCGTTCTGGCAGCTGCAGTACATTTTTTAATGAGACGTTGCGGCAGCACATCCTACAGGAAGCCCTGCTGGAATCCCAAGGACAGACAGCATTGGCTTTGGGGCAGTTTCAGCCGTATTTCCAGCCCAAGTATGATATCCAGCATGGTGATCGGCTGGTCGGTGCAGAGGTACTTTGCCGCTGGATCCATCCAGACAAAGGAATGATCTCGCCGGCAGATTTTATTCCCGTATTTGAAAAAAGCGGTTTGATCGTGCAGCTGGATCGCTATATGTTCCGCAAAGCCTGCGAGTGGTACCGCAGTTACTTGGACCAAGGGGGACGCCAGATCAATTTGGCCATCAATGTTTCTCGGGTCGGCTTGCTGCGCGAGGACTTTGTCGAGCACTATGCACAAGTGAAGCAGGAATTCCATTTGCCCGATAACTGTATCGAGCTGGAGATGACCGAAAGCCTGGCTTTAGGCGGAGAAGAACTGCTGCATCAGCTGGCCACAGAATTGCAGGTGCACGGCTTCGTCTGCTCCTTAGATGATTTTGGCTCAGGCTATTCTTCGCTCAATCTGCTGAAAAACCTGCCGATCGATGTGTTGAAGCTGGATGTTCTCTTTTTCCGGCAGAGTCTGGATAAGCAGCGGGAACGGATCGTTGTGCGCCATATCATCAATATGGCCAAAGAACTCCAGATCCGCGTGATTGCTGAAGGGGTCGAAGAGCGGGAGAGTTTGGAATTTCTCCGCGCTGCCGGCTGCGATTCCGTGCAGGGCTATATATTTGCCAAGCCTATGCCGCTGGCAGAATTCAGCGGTCTGTTAAATCAAAGTTTCGACTAAAAATAGAGGATCAAAAAAGAGCAGCAGCTATCGGATCGACTGATAGTTGCTGCTCTTTGCTTTGGCGATGTAGTGATTAGTAGCGTTTCGGCATTGGATACTCAATGCCAAAGGTCTCGACAGTCAGGGATTTCATGATCTCTGGCTGTAAGGGACGATCGCCAGGGGCTGTTCTGACACCGGCAATGCGGTCGACTTCGTCCATACCCTCGATGACTCGTCCAAAAGCGGCATATTGGCCGTCTAAATGCTTAGCTGGCTGATGCATGATGAAAAATTGAGAACCAGCAGAATTAGGATTCATGGTTCTGGCCATGGAGATGACGCCGCGCTCATGGAGCAGTGTGTTGGTTTTAAAGCCGTTGTCAGCGAATTCGCCGGCGATGGTATAGCCAGGGCCGCCCATGCCGTTGCCCTGCGGGCAGCCGCCCTGGATCATGAAGCCAGGGATGATGCGGTGGAAGCCTAGACCATTGTAATAACCGTTGTTGATCAAGAAGATGAAATTGTTGACCGTATTAGGGGCCATTTCAGGATACAGCTCAACTTTGATCGTGTTGCCGCTTTCCATCGTGATCGTAACT
>CABVBB010000437.1 GCA_902496505.1 uncultured Peptococcaceae bacterium | reverse complement strand
TTCTCCTTGTCATAGATGCTCAGCACATCTTCCAGCGTCAGCGGCTCGAAATAGAGCTTGTCCGAGGTGTCGTAGTCGGTGGAGACGGTCTCCGGGTTGCAGTTGACGATGATGGTCTCAAAGCCCAGGTTCTTGAGCGCCAGCGCCGCGTGTACGCAGCAATAGTCGAATTCGATGCCTTGACCGATACGGTTCGGCCCGCCGCCTAAGATCATGATCTTGGGCTTAGCGCTGGACGAGGGGCTTTTGTCCTCCGGCAGATTGTAGGAGGAGAAGTAGTAGGCGGCGTTTTCGGTGCCGCTCACATGGATGCCCTCCCAAGCCTCCACGATGCCCGCCGCTGTACGCGCCTGACGAATAGCGTCCTCCGTGACAGCGAGCAGCTGGCTCAGATATTTATCAGAGAAGCCGTCCCGCTTAGCCTGCGCCAAGACGTCTGCTGGCGGCAGCGCGCCCTGGTAGGCTTTGAGCGCTTCTTCCTCAGCGACCAATTCCTGCATCTGCTCGATGAAATAAGGCTTGATCTTGGTCAGCTGATACAGTTCCTCTACCGTCGCACCCTTGCGCAGCGCTTCGTACATGATGAACTGCCGCTGGCTGGTAGGCACGTGGAGCATCGCCAACAGTTCTTCCTTGCTCTTTTGGCCGAAATCTTTGGCGCCGCCCAGACCGTAGCAGCCGATCTCCAAGCTGCGGATAGCCTTCTGGAAGGCTTCCTTGTACGTCTTGCCGATGGCCATGACTTCGCCCACAGCCTTCATCTGCGTGCCCAGCTTGTCCTCAGCGCCTTTGAATTTTTCAAACGCCCAGCGGGCAAATTTGATCACGATATAATCGCCCGACGGCACGTATTTGTCCAGCGTGCCATACTTGCCGCAGGGGATATCCGCCAGATCCAAGCCGCAGGCCAGCATCGCCGAGACCAGCGCGATCGGAAAGCCTGTCGCCTTGCTGGCCAGGGCAGAGGAGCGGGAGGTGCGGGGATTGATCTCGATGACCAAGATGCGGTCGCTCACCGGATCGTGGGCAAACTGTACATTGGTGCCGCCGATGACCTGGATCTTGTCCACGATCTTGTAGGCAGCCTCCTGTAAGCGCGCCTGCACCTCCGGCGAAATGGTCAGCATCGGCGCCGAGCAGAAGGAATCGCCCGTATGCACGCCCAGAGGATCGATATTCTCGATGAAGCAGACCGTGATCATCTTGCCTGTCGCGTCACGCACCACTTCCAGTTCCAGCTCTTCCCAGCCCAGGATGGATTCCTCCACCAAGACCTGGCCCACCAGAGACGCCTGCAAGCCGCGGGCCGTCACTGTCTTGAGCTCATCGACATTGTAGACCAAGCCGCCGCCAGCGCCGCCCATGGTGTAGGCCGGACGCAGCACCACCGGATAGCCTAAACGGTCAGCGATCGCCACCGCGTCTTCCACGCTGTAAGCCACCTCACTGCGCGCCATCTCGATCCCCAGCGCGTTCATCGTCTCCTTGAATTCGATGCGGTCCTCACCGCGCTCGATAGCGTCTACCTGCACGCCGATGACCTGCACGCCGTATTTCTCCAGCACGCCGGCCTTGTCCAGTTCCGAACAGAGGTTGAGCCCCGACTGGCCGCCGAGATTAGGCAGGAGGGCGTCAGGACGCTCCTTAGCGATGATCTGCTCCAAACGCTCCACATTGAGCGGCTCGATGTACGTGCGGTCCGCAGTGGTCGGGTCCGTCATGATGGTCGCCGGATTGGAATTGACCAAGACGATCTCATAGCCCAGCTGCCGCAGCGCCTTGCACGCCTGCGTGCCGGAATAATCGAATTCGCACGCCTGGCCGATGATGATCGGGCCAGAGCCAATGATCATGATTTTGTTGATGTCTTCGCGTTTTTTCACAAATATGCCCCCCAAAATGTTTTGGATAGTCCAATGCTTTAGTGACTCTTGTCGTACGTTTACTATCTGATTTATTATTGTAACATAATATGCCGCGCAGCACGACAAAAATCTCCGCCATAAAGCAAATTTCTTCCGCACATACTTGCCCCCTCTGCACAAACAAGCGGCTTGACGGCGAATTTAGCAAATGGTAAGATGAAGAGGATAATTAACGAATTTCAGCGGCAAAAGGGGAGGAACCAGTCAGCCATGAGTGAACCACAAGCTTACCTGTCGATGGTAGGCATCACCAAAACCTTTGGAAAAGTCATCGCCAACAACAACGTCAATCTGACAGTCAACAAAGGAGAGATCCACGCGCTTTTAGGCGAAAACGGCGCCGGCAAAAGCACGCTGATGAATATGCTCTCCGGTATTTATGTCCCCGATAAAGGCTCCATCTTTATCGAAGGCCGCGAAGTCGTCTTCGGCTCGCCCAGCGACTCCATCGCCGCAGGCATCGGCATGGTGCATCAGCACTTCAAGCTCATCGACGTCATGACCGCCGAAGAAAACGTCATCCTCGGCCAAAAAAACGGCGTCTTCTACAAAAAGAAAGGCGTCACCGACAAGATCCAAGCCATCGCCGACAAATATCAATTAGATATCGATCTCACCAAGCGCGTCTCCGAAATGTCCGTCGGTGAAAAGCAAAACCTCGAGATCCTCAAAGTCCTCTACCGCGGCGCGCGCATATTGATCTTGGACGAGCCCACCGCCGTGCTCACTCCGCAAGAAACGATCAAACTCTTCCACATTATGCGCAAGATGAAAGAAGACGGCTGCGCAGTCATCTTCATCAGCCACAAGATGAACGAAGTCATGGAAAACACCGACCGCGTCACTGTCCTGCGCAAAGGCGAGACCATCGCAACCTTGCG
>CABVBB010000436.1 GCA_902496505.1 uncultured Peptococcaceae bacterium | reverse complement strand
TCTGGCCATCATCGAGGATATCACCGAGCAGGAGAAGAAACGCCTGGAACTGGAACAGATGAAGACAGAGACCTTGGAAAAAGCCAATACCGTCATCAATAATCAAATGATGGTGGCGCAGCAGATCGCCAGTCTTTTGGGCGAGACCACCGCAGAGACCAAGATCACGCTGCTCGATCTGATCAAGCAGTTCGAGCGGGAAAAGGAGCTGGAGTAAATGGCCTTTATCGGAGAAATCGGCATGTCCCAGCTGATCAAGCACGGCGAAGTGACCTGCGGCGATGCCGTAGAAGTGGTGCGCAACGACGACAATGTGGTCGTGGTGCTGTCCGACGGCTTAGGCAGCGGCGTCAAGGCCAACATTTTGTCCCATTTGACCACCAAGATCGCCGCCAAGATGATCAGCAGCAATATTTCCATCGAAGATGTGGTAGAGACGCTGGTAGAGACCCTGCCCACCTGTTCCGTGCGGGGGCTGGCTTATTCCACCTTCTCCATCCTGCGCATCTATGACGATGGCATCGTCCACTTGATGGACTTCGACGGCTGTCCCGTCATCCGCATCCACAAAGGCGTGATCAAGGTCATTCAGACCGTCAGTTTCGAGATCGCCGGCCGGCGCATCAACGAAGCCTTCTTCCGCTTGGAAGAAGACGACCTGCTCCTAGTCGTCTCTGACGGCGTCATCGAAGCCGGCTTAGGGCTGACGCTTCCCATGGGGCTGGGCATTGGCGGCTTGGTGGACGCTATCAAGCAGCACGTCAAACATATCCGCAACGCCCAGGATCTGACCAATCAAGTCATGGAGATCTGCCAAAGCTACTACCTCAGCGAGCCGGGCGATGACACCACCGCCGTGGCCGTGCGCCTCAAGCAGGCCAAACGGTTGGTAGTGCTCACCGGCACCCCGCCCGACCGGGCAGACGACGCGGCCATGGTCCAGCGCTTCCTCAGCGAAGAAGGGACCAAGGTCATCTGCGGCGGCACGACCGCCCATATTTTCGCCAGAGAGACCCAGCGCGAGCTCCAGTGCAGCTTTACCTATGTGGACGAAAAGATCCCGCCTATCTCGCAGATAGACGGCGTAGAACTGGTCACCGAAGGCATCGTCACCATGACCGAAGCGCTCAACTATTTCGATCAGCAGGCCAGCCGTTCCAAGCAGGCCGACGGCGCCAGCCTCCTGCTCAATCAATTCCTGGAAAGCGACGATATCTTGTTCTTGGTCGGCACCCAGATCAATCCCGCCTACAAAGACAACGACCTGCCGATCACCTTTGACCTGCGCGAAGCCATCATCGAAAAATGGCGCCTGCGCCTGGAAGCCCTAGGCAAACGGGTCCGCATCGAAAAATGGTAAGGTGATCGCGTAAGCGGATGCAAGGAGGAAACAGTATGCAGATCGAGCGTTTAGGTTATTTTGTAGAAGTCGCCCGGAAAAGATCCATCAATCTGGCCAGTGAAAGTCTGCATATCTCACAGCAGGCGCTGAGTCAATCCATGCACAGCTTAGAAAAAGAGCTGGGCGTCAGCTTGTTTGAGCGCAGCAATAAGGGTATCCGCCTGACCGACAAGGGCGAAGAAGTTCTGGCGGCGGCTGAGGTCATCACCCAGCGTTGGGAACAGCTGAAACTGTCTCTGACAGACGATAGGGAGCTGGAGGGCAGCGTACGGCTGCTCATGGCGCCGTTTTTGGAAACGAACTTTTATGTGCCGCTGATGGCTTATCTGGCGAAACATTACCCAAAGCTCACCGTACAAGTCCGCAACGTTTATCCGCAGGAGGCGACAAAACTGCTTGAGAATGGGCAGGGCGATCTGGCACTGGTGAGCTATATGGAGGCGAATAGGCGGCATTTGGAAAAGCAGGCAGAGTCCTTGCAGCTGATCTTTCTGATGGCGCAGAAATTGGACATTGGGGTCAGCAAAAGCTCGCCTTTGGCTCAACGCTCAGTCGTGTCGTTAGGTGAACTGCGCGATCAGCTGTTTATCATGGAGCGGGCAGAGGATCGGGAACATTTTATGTTGGTCAAAGTCTTGGAGCATTACCAGTGTGAGCATTGGCAGATGGTCAATTCTCTTTACACCATGCAGAAAATGGTAGCCGATGGCTTGGGCGTGACCTTCACGATGGATTGTTCACCGATCGTAGCAGAGTGTCAGGGGCAGATCGTTCGTTTACAACTGGCAGAAGAGATCTTTGTCAAGGTCGGCGCTTGGGTAGACAAAGACCGTTTAGACGATCCGCTGATCAAGGCCGTGCTCAAAGGGCTGCCTGCCGATGGAGCGGCCATTGGGAACACGCTATAGTCCTGTTGAGATCGAGAAAAAGGGTTTGCTACAAGTATATCTTGTAGCAAACCCTTTTTTAGTGAGCAAGGTCCTGTTATGCATAATCCATATTGATGATTATAATAAAGACATAATGAAAGGCACTTTACTTACTATTTGAGGAGGATCCCTTATGAAAAGAGAAGCACTGGCAGAAAAAATCATGGTCTTGGGCGTGGATGGCATGGACCCCCGCCTGACCAGCAAATTTGTCAAAGAAGGCAAGATGCCCAATGTGAAAAAGCTGATGGAGCGAGGGGCTTGCCGGGAGGATCTGGTGCTCTTAGGCGCTAATCCCACCGTAACGCCGCCGATGTGGACGACCTTAGCCACTGGCGCTTACCCGATGACACATGGTATCACGGGATTTTACCGCCACTCTCATGATGAATTGGACGTCATGCAGTACAATCTGGACTCGCGTCTGTGTCAGGCGGAACCTCTGTGGAATGTCTTTGCTGAAGAAGCCAACAAAAAAACCT
>CABVBB010000435.1 GCA_902496505.1 uncultured Peptococcaceae bacterium | reverse complement strand
GGTCTGCTCGCGCTCGTCATGACCGCCGCCGACGCCAGCACCACGCTGACGGCCGACTGCATCGATCTCATCGATGAAAATGATGCAGGGCGCATTTTTCTTGGCCTGCTCAAACAAGTCTCTGACACGGGAGGCACCGACACCGACGAACATTTCGACGAAGTCAGAACCACTGATGCTGAAGAAAGCAACGCCGGATTCACCAGCGACAGCCTTAGCCAGCAAGGTTTTACCAGTACCGGGAGGGCCGTAAAGCAAGACGCCTTTCGGGATCTTGGCGCCTAATTCCACGAATTTCTTCGGGGTCTTGAGGAATTCGACGACTTCCTGCAGCTCCTCTTTGACTTCATCAGCGCCTGCCACATCACGGAAGGTCACTTTATTCTTGTCATCAACGACCATCTTCGCTTTGCTCTTGCCAAACTGCATGACCTTGCCGCCACCGCCCTGGCTTTGGTTCATCATGAAGAAGAACAAACCCAAAAGCAGCAAAAACGGCAGTGCTGTGGACAAAAGCGATACCCAGAAGCTCGGTTCTGGTGTCGGATGATGGGTCACAGTGATGTCCAGATTTTCTTCCAGAAGCTGATCCAATTCGGTATTGCCATTAGGAATGGTCATAGTGAAGGTCTTGCCATCTTTGGTATGGCCGCTGACCTCTCTGGAATTGTCATAATTGACAATGTCCATATCCGTGACCTCTCCGGCCTTGACACCTTCGATCAATTCATTGTAATGGGTACCATAGACCGTTTCTGGTACATTTTGCTGCTGCATGCCCCCGCCGAAGCGGAAGACGGTCAATGCAAACAGCACGATCAGGCTGTAGATCGCCAGATTTTTTAAAGACGATTTATTCAAATGTATGCTCTCCTCCCCGTTCAACTATCTTTGGCTGCGACTGCTCTATTTGAACATAACATCCACATCGCTGTCATACCTTCTAACCATATCATAAAACAGCGCATTTTTCAATTAGTTTCATGAGCCTTGGGCAAAAATCCTGCCTCATCTGCCGAAATATAGGTCAGCCTGCAAAATTTCTGCGTCGATTTCGTCGCCTGACAGCCTTCTGCTATGGTCAGTCCCGGCAGCCAGATGAGCTCGCCTGCGCCAAAAACCAGCGGCCAGCTGTCCCGCGCTGCCTGTGGGACTTTCTTATCGATAAAGTACGTCTTCAATTTCTTTTTTCCCTGCATCCCTAAGGGACGGAGCTTGTCGCCCGGTCTGCGGGTGCGCACTGTGAGCACAGGCGGCAGACGGCTGCCGTCCAAAAGCACCTGCGTGAAATCCCCGCGACAGCTTAAGGGCGTATCCGACCATTCTGCCATCAGCCGCCGGCCATCAGGCAATTCCAGCGGCGCCTCCAAATGCCAAGTCAATTCATAACCACTGGGTGTCTCTATTTTGGGGCGCATCATGACTAGCGTGCTGTAGGATTTGACTGCGCTGATCCCGCCAGGGAGGGACAAGCGTTTTGCCCCCTTATCCGCCTGAGCCAGAGCCAGCAGCGCTTCGGTCTGCTGATAAGAAAGACCCTGCCCGCCCCCAGCCAAGGATATATAAGCCAGGCGCAGCACCCGCCTTTGGAGCGCCAAAGGCAGTTTGCGCCATTTGGGCAGCATCAGCTGCACAGCTTCCGGCGTGCTTTGCGCACAGTCAGCCAAGGCTGCTCGCGCCTGCACCTCCAGATAGCGGCTGTCCTCCTCTGCGGTCTCCGCCAGACGCACTAATGCTGCGCGGATCTTAGGATTGTACTCCTCTGCTAAAAGCGGCAGCAGCTGGTGTCGGATACGGTTGCGCAGATAGCGCGTATCCTCATTGCTGGCGTCCAAAAAATAGGGCAGCGACTGCGCTTCACAATAAGCGACCAGCTCGCTTTTGCCTGCCTCGATCAGCGGCCGGATGATCCAGCCCTCCTGAGGCGGCAGAGCAGCCAGCCCGTCCAGACCAGTACCTTGAAGCAAATGCAGCAGCACCGTCTCCGCCCGATCGTCGCGGTGATGGCCCAGCGCCAGCTTATTGGCGCCAAACTGTGCCGCCGCTTCCCGAAAAGCTGCAAAACGCGCCTCATGACCAGCGGCCTCCAGGGAAAGCCCCCGCTCCTTGGCCAAAGCCTGCACATCCCGCGTATAGACCACACAAGGCAAGTCCTGCTCCTGACACCACTTGGCGACGAATGCCGCTTCCTGCTTGGCCGTATCGCCCCGCAGCTGGTGATCCACATGGACGACGGCCAAAAAGCAGCCATACTGCTCAGCTGCCTGCTGGAGGATATGCAATAGCGCCATAGAATCAGGCCCGCCGGATACGCCTACCAACACCCGGTCCTCCGGCGAGAGCAGACCATAGCGCTGGATCGCTTGCTGCCAAGGCATCAGCCTTCCTCCCTTGCACTATGATCTTCGGCACGCACCATGATCTGGGCGGCCTTCGGCAGATTGCCGATGTCTGCCGTCTCACACCAGCCGCCGTCCTCGCCGTCCAGCGTCCAGCGGATCGGCTCGCGGCTGTAGACGCTCAAATGGCTGGTGCGCAGCACCACCACCTGCTCGCCGTCGTATTCGCCTACCAGCAGATTGGCCACTATCTTGCGCAGGTCCTGCAGCGTCGTCGGCACCCGCACAAAACAGGCCTCGAAATAACCATCCGCCAGCTCAGCCTTGGGACCGACCCGCCGCTTCATTCCCGCCACTGAATCAGAGTTGCAGACCATGCCGAAGAGGAATTCGCCTTCAAAACAACGGGTATCATCCTCAATGACGCAGCGGTATTTCTTGAGCTGCGACAGCTGAGTGATGCCCTCCAAAATA
>CABVBB010000434.1 GCA_902496505.1 uncultured Peptococcaceae bacterium | reverse complement strand
TATTCACCGCAAATCGTACTGGGAACATGGTCTTGGGGTGTCGGCGCAGCAGGCGGCGACCAGGTATTTGGCAATAGATTAGGGGTAGAGGAACTGGGAGCAGTATTCCAAGAAGCCATGGCCAATGGTCTGAAGCTGTGGGATTCGGCTGTTGTCTATGGAATGGGCGCTTCCGAAACTATCCTGGTAGCATGTGCGAAGCAGTATCCTCGTGAGGCGGTCATGCTTTCCACGAAGTTCACGCCGCAGATCGCCAGTGATTCGGCTGATCCGGTTGCCGATATGCTTGACGGCAGTTTGCAGCGCTTCGGGACAGACTATATCGATATTTATTGGATCCACAATCCAGCTGATGTGGAGAGATGGACGCCTTTTCTGGCACCTCTCGTCAAGAGCGGCAAGATCAAAAAAGTCGGCGTATCCAATCACGATCTGGCGCAGATCAAGAGAGCAGAGGAGATCCTCGCCAAAGAGGGCGTGCCCCTCTTTGCTGTCCAGAATCATTACAGCCTGCTGTATCGTTCCTCCGAAGAGGGAGGCATCCTGGATTACTGTAAGGAAAAGGGGATCGAGTTTTGGGCTTATATGGTATTGGAACAAGGGGCACTCAGTGGGAAATACCATACGAAAAACCCTCTGCCAGAAGGCAGCCAGCGCGGCGATACTTACAATCCCTTGCTGCCGCAGATCGAAAAATTGACCGAGGTCATGGCGGAGATCGGCGCTGAGCATCAGATATCTACCGCCCAGACAGCGATCGCCTGGGCGATCGCCAAAGGCACCAGACCGATCATCGGCGTCACAAAAGTGGAGCAGGTGCGGGAGGCGGCAAAGGCCGTCCAGGTACAGCTTTCTGCGGAAGATATGCAGCGACTCGAAACCGCAGCTGCCCAGACAGGCGTTGATACAAGAGGCTCTTGGGAAAAGCCAATGGCTTGAGCAAAGAGCGGACGATGATCACAGCCGGAAGAATTATCGTATTTGTTCGGCTGGGTTTGTCTGACACAGATCACAAAGAAAGGATAAGGGACCATGAAAAAAATATTAGCCATCATGATGACGGGCATGCTGTTGCTGGGCTTGACGGCCTGCGGCAGTACGACAAACACCACGCCAGAAACGGCCGATCCCCCCTCAGCCGGGCAGACGGCGGCCCCAGAGGGCAGCACTGGGACTGACCAAGAGGATCATAACGGATCAGATACGCTGGAACCAGAGGCCGCCGACAAAAACGCTGTGGTCGTTTACTTCTCGGCAACAGGCAATACAAAAGCAGCGGCTGAAACTTTGGCCAAAATGCAAGGTGCCGATCTTTATGAGATCGTCCCAGAGCAGCCCTATACCGCGGAGGATCTGAATTATAACGATCGGTCTACCCGGGCGACAGTAGAGCAAAATGACGAAAATGCCCGTCCAGCCATCGCTGGCAGTGTGGACAATATAGAAGCGTATGATGTGATCTATGTTGGCTTTCCGATCTGGTGGGGAGATATGCCGCGCATCCTCTATACGTTCTTGGACAGCTATGATCTGTCCGGCAAGACCATCGCACCATTTGCCACCAGCGGCGGCAGCAGTATTTCCAAAGCTGTGCAGTCCATCGAGGCTCTGGAACCAGAAGCTGCAGTGATAGAGGGGCTTTTGACCAGCTCGTCCAGCGCTGAGAAAGACTTGGCACAATGGCTGAACAATATTGGCCTGGCAGAAGAGGAGTAGAAAATGAAACTTGGTGGGGACAATGTCCGCCGCCAGTGCAAACCTTCCTGGCTGACTATGATCTAAGCGGTAAAACGATCATGCCTTTTTGCACCAGCGGCTCAAGCAGTAGCAGCGGCAGCTTATCCGAGATCCGTCAATTGTGTCCTGACAGTACAGTGACCAATGGTTTTAGAGGCTCCGCTGCGACGACGGATACAGAGCTGAGCACATGGCTTACGGATGATGGTTTTCGATCCGCGCAGGCTGATTCGTAAGAGGACAATTTGTGAAGATAAGATTAGGAGGGATCTATAATGAGTTTTCAAGAAACAGATCGAGAGTTTATAGAACGGTTTGACCACTTTGCTGATGACGAAGTGGTCAACGAAGAGGGGCAGCAGTTAGAGCCCTCGACACGCTATTTGGCGATCTTAGCGGCGCTGATCGGCTGTCAAGGCGAGGCGGCTTATAGAGAGATCCTGCCAAAAGCGCTGGATAGCGGGCTTGCGCCTATCGCGATAAAAGAGATGGTCTATCAGGCGGTTGCTTATATGGGCATGGGGCGGATGTGGCAGTTTTTGAAAGTCACCAATGAGGTTTTCGCTGCAAGAGAGATCGCCATCCCGCTCCCTTCGCAGGCGACCACTACCCTGGAAGACCGCCTTGAAAAAGGCGCGCAGATACAAGCAGAGATTTTTGGCGAACAGATGAAAGATGCCTGGAAGAACGGACACATCGATCGCTGGCTGGCAGCAAACTGTTTTGGCGATTATTATACTCGCACAGGTCTTGATCTGGCGCAGAGAGAATTGATCACCTTCTGTTTTCTGCTGGCCCAAGGCGGCTGTGAACCCCAGCTGACCGCGCATGTGCAAGGTAATGTGCATATAGGCAATGATAAGGCGTTTTTGCTCAAGGTGGTCTCGCAATGCCTGCCCTATATCGGTTATCCGCGCAGTCTGAATGCGATCAGCTGTATCAATAAAGCGGCAGAATGAGCACAAAGAGAGGTGCGATGATGACGCCAAAGGGAAGTATCAAGATCTATGTGGATATGCTGATGACCATAGGGCTGCTCTTTGTATCAGGGTATCAGATCTGGGGAGAAGCGGCACA
>CABVBB010000433.1 GCA_902496505.1 uncultured Peptococcaceae bacterium | reverse complement strand
ATCGGTTTGCTGATAGATCGCCTCCATGCACTGCAAGGCATCTTCTTCACTGAATTTGCTGTAATCACGATGCTTCATGTGTCGAGCGATCATGTGCATCTGCGCGTCTACATTGTGACAGTGACTGAACACCACGTCATAACCTTCTGTTTCGATAAGATGCTGCATCGCTTTGGAAGACCATTTACAATAGCGATCCCACAGCGGCAGCATACACCAAAACAGCTGCGCACCGTTTTCAGCCCCCAGCATCGGCGCTGCCTGCGGATAGCCGACATTTTCTACGACCTCTTCATATAAACTCTGCGGATGCCATAATTGATGCTCCTGGATGTCCATGGCAGCCGATACATAGAGCTTCACAAAGCTGCCATCCTCCGCCAATTCCAGCAGACAGATGCTTTTTAAGGTCTCTACCTTCTCATTGCCCCGGAAATCATAATCTAAAATCTCGTTGACGATCTTTCCTAAGGTCAGCTGCGCCAGAGGTTCTGGTGTTTTTTTGCTGGTATACAGCCAAACGTGATCATAAATGCCCTGTGCATTTTTAAGGATCAGACAGGGCCGTCTCACCAGTCCGCCATTCATGAGGATCGTAAACTCCAGCGCATCTGCCGGCACGTCTGCTGCCCAGCCTGCTGCCTGTTTGATAGGGCTTATAGAGTAATCATAGCTGCCAAATACCACAAAGCCCTCTGTACCTTCCATATCATTCAGCAAAACCGTAGAACTGTCCGGCTTATTCAAGCCGATCTTGCCTTTGACTTCTTTTTTGCCTTCCACTTCCAGATCTCCGATCGCACAAGGGGCGATCCCTGCCGAAGCATCTTTGGCTTTGTACACTAAAGCGGGTTCCGCCGTACTGCCTACTGCAAAGAAATCGTGCGCCACAATGCCCGTCCCGATATTCACGCCTTCTGGCTGAGTACCGTCGACGACATGCAGCAATGGGCTGTCGCTGGTTGGCGGCCAGGACGAACCCGGCCAATGCCACACCAAGGTCTTCATCCCATTTTCCACGAATACGTTCCATAATTGTTCGGCCTGACATTTGCGGGAGTCCAATGCATAGCTTACATACTCAGGCCCTTTGTCGCTGGGATTATGAAAACACGTGATCCCATGGACATTGGCATAACAGCCCGTTGCCAAAGTCGTCCACATCGGCGGCGTACCCGTGGGATGACCGCCGATCATCTCCAAATTTTCATTGGCCGCGCCGCGATCCAGCAGCTTTTGGATATTGGGCAGCTTGCCTTCCTCCAAATAATGATTGGTCACCCGCGGGTCCAACGCATCTACACCTAAAATCAAAATTTTGTTATTTACCTGTTTTCTTTCCAACTGTTTGCATGTCATATTATTTTCCTCCTTCTCACCATTTAAATGTTATGCAAAAAATAAACTGCCTAAAGGAATACCAATGAGCATCACCACCGCATAAATGGAACCCATGACAAATACGGCGAAGATCAAGCACCATTTCATCGGTATCCATTCTTGCTTACTGTACATCATCGCGGCATAAACCGAAGCTGACGGCACTAATAGGCAGATATTATCCACCAAGTTGATGATTGCCACCATCAAGAACAAATTGAGATCCATGCTCTGTGCCGCCACATAGAGTATGGGGATCAGCGTACAGCTTACGGCCACAGTATTGGTCAGATTGCCCAAGATCATGATGAGCAACGAAACGAGCAGGATAAAAGGCAACGTCCCCATAATTGAATCAAGTGGTGTGATCACACTCGCTAATAAAGCAGGGATGCCGGTCTCTTCTCCAGTGATGACCGCCGCCAAGGTAAACATGGTCGCCATCATCAACACGATGTCCCACATGATCCCTTTGGCAAATAAACTTTCAAAAGGGAATACCGCCTTACCGTCGACGCGGATCATTGCCGCTATCAAAACCATCAGCAGCCCCCAGCCGCAGCTGCCCATATTGTTTAAAATGCCCCTGACTATATTGTCTGCCGGCAGCACACTGGGCAATAATAAGCCCGCCACAAATACGACAAATATCAAGCAAGTGGCCTTTTGCACCCCTGTTAAAGGACTATGATCCTCTTGTGCTATCTCCTTTTGTTTAAGCAGCGACACGTCTGGCCGAATGATATATTTGGCAAACAGAAAATACCCTGCGAAAAGGATGACCGAGCAAATAAAAGCCCAACCCATATAATTCAGCGGATCATAGACCAAAGTACCACCGCTGACTGCTGTCAGCATGCCATAGTTGGCTGCGATCCCGATTTGAAAGGATGGTACCACAGACCCCAAGCAAGCCCCATAGAGTACACCGAACATGATCGTCATTGGCCATTTATCACCGTGCTTATAGCCTACTGCTTCAAATAAATCGATCAGCAGCGCCCAGCAGATGAATGTCGGCGGGATCGCACTGATGAACCAGGCCGCCCAGTAGGCCGCCAGCATAAACATGAGCGTGATGACCCAGGGCCTGCCCTTGGTAAATTTTCGAGTGATAAACCAGTTGACCAGTTTGTGGGCCAAGCCGCATTGTTCAAACATGGCACTCAGCAGCAAAATAGAAATGATATACAGCACGGTTTGATTGCCTAAGGAGACCTGCATGACTGTAGGCACATCTCCCCAGCCGCTGAAGCCCAGCGCTAAGAATGCCATAAAGCTGGGCAGGATCATCCCGATCGTACAGTAGCCAAAAATGACGCCCACAAAGATCCCCACGATCGTCATACCGTACGCCGTAATGGCTCCTATCGCTGGCAAAGCCTTCGCCCCAAAGATGATCAGGACCGTGATCAGCAGGCAGATACTATATTTTTTAT
>CABVBB010000432.1 GCA_902496505.1 uncultured Peptococcaceae bacterium | reverse complement strand
TGAAGGTGTGATGATGGAAGACAATCTGTTGGATATCCGGCATCTGGTGGCGGCGTTTCCCAGCGAGAGCGGGGAGGTGGCTGCGATCGATGACGTGAGCTTTAGCATCGGCTATGGCGAAACTGTAGGTGTGGTCGGCGAATCAGGCTGCGGCAAGACCGTGACCTCACTGTGCATCGTTCGGCTGATCGAAAAATCCGGCGGACGTATTGCTGGCGGTGAGATCCTCTTCAAAGGTGAAGACCTTGCCCGAAAGTCAGCTCGCGAAATGCGTCAGATCAATGGCGACCAGATCGCGATGATCTTTCAGGAGCCCATGAGCTCTCTCAATCCCATGCTGACGATTGGCCGGCAGATCACTGAAACCATCATCCGCCACCAAAAAGTCAGCAAGCAAGAGGCGCTGGAACAGGCGATCAAACTCTTAGAACTGGTCGGCATCCCCAATGCCCGCCAGCGGGTCAAAGATTATCCCTTCCAGCTTTCCGGCGGCCAACGGCAAAGGGTCATGATCGCTATCGCGCTTTCCTGCCGACCGGCTCTTTTGATCGCTGATGAACCGACCACCGCTTTGGATGTGACCATCCAAGCACAGATACTGGATCTCATGAAACATTTGAAAGAAGCTTTCGGCATGTCGATCCTTTTGATCACCCACGATCTAGGAGTGATCGCGGATATGGCGCAGCGGGTAGTGGTCATGTATGGCGGCCAGGTCGTAGAAGTCGCTCCTGTGGAGAAACTTTTCGACCAGCCGCTGCACCCTTATACAGAAGGGCTATTGCGGGCCATGCCGAAATTAGAAAAGGCCAGCGGCCATCTCTATATGATCCCTGGCAGTATCCCCTTAGCCGAAAATTTCCCCAAAGGCTGCCGATTTGCTCCTCGCTGTGCTTACCATGATCAGCGCTGCCTGGATACTCCGCCGCCGGTCACTATGACCGCAGACGGCCGTCAGGTACGCTGCTGGCTGCGCGTAGAAAGCGGGGTGAGCTCATGAAAGATATTCTGATCGAAACGAAACATTTGAGCAAATGCTACACCTCCGCCAATAGCTTATGGCATACTGACCGCCAAACGACCAAAGCTGTCGATGATGTCAGCTTAGCGATCTATCGCGGCGAGACGCTGGGTATCGTGGGGGAATCCGGCTGTGGTAAATCCACTCTGGGCAAGATGCTGGTGCGGCTTTTAGAGCCCACCAGCGGCCAGATCCTTTGGGAAGGTGCAGATATCACCCAAAAGGAAGAGCGGACACTGCGCCAGAAGATGCAGATCATTTTCCAAGATCCCTACAGCTCACTCAATCCCTGGATGACCCTTGGCGAATTGGTGACCGAGCCGGCTGAGATCCATCAGCTGATCACCAAAGCAGAGCGGGAGACCTACGCCAAAAACCTTTTAGAAAAAGTCGGGCTGGGCGCCTACGATCTCAAGCGTTATCCTCATCAATTTTCCGGCGGTCAGCGGCAGCGCATCTCTATCGCCCGCGCGCTGTCTGTCCGACCGGAATTCATCCTCTGCGATGAGCCCGTTTCCGCACTGGATGTCTCTATCCAAAGTCAGATCCTCAATCTGCTCATGGATCTGCAAAAGGAAATGGATCTCACGTACGCGTTTATCTCCCACAGCTTTCCCGTCATCCGCAATCTCGCCGATCGGGTAGCCGTTATGTATCTGGGACGCATTGTCGAATTGGCGCCGGCTGAACAATTTTTTGAGCAGCCGCTGCATCCCTACAGCCATATGTTATTATCCGCAGTCCTCATCCCTGACCCGAAGGTGAAGCGCTCACCAGCCAGCACCGGCGAGGCAGGGGAGCAGGACAATGCCGCAAACGGCGGCTGTGCTTTTTACAGCCGCTGTCCACGGCGGGAATCGATCTGCAAACAGCTTGCGCCGACGCTCAAGATGGCCAGCGATGGTCATCAAGTAGCCTGCCATTGCTATGCCAATCTGTCGTAAAGGGGTGTTCAAATGGGTAAACATTTGCCAACTTATATGAAATGTCCGATGGCAACAGCTCAAGAGCTGATCAGTGGTAAATGGAAGATCCTGATCTTGTGGAATCTCTCTGAAGAAACACTGCGCTTTGGTGAACTGATGCGCAAACTGCCTGGCATCACTCAGGCAACGCTGACCAATCAGCTGCGCAGCCTAGAAGAAAACGGTCTGGTCCACCGCGAAGTTTTTTTGGAGGTGCCGCCTCATGTTGAATATTCCCTGACAGAGATCGGCCGGGAATTTCAGCCAGTTATCGAGAGCATCCGTGACTGGGGCAATAAATATATCCTTATGGCTCAGCAGATGGCCGCCGAAATGCCTCTTGCTGAACAGGATCTTGTTTGAGCAGTCCCAGTTCACCGCCTAAGGTGTAAGTCTCTTGGATCTGTCGGATGATGAGTTCCAGCCACTGAGCGGGCAGGTTCTGTTGATGTTTTTGTAGAAACTTTTCCATCATCTCCAGACCTTTAAAATAATCTGCTGCACTGCGAAGGCTGAAGCTCACGGCATCAGAAAGCCTCTGAATGCGAAAAGCACTACAGCCCGCAAGAGCCGCTTGGTAAAGAGGCAGCCCGTTTGGCAGCGGCTGTCCAGCCGTTTCCATCGCATGGGCAGTCTCCAGCTTGAACTGCTCGAATTGTGTCAGGATCTTTTCGCAGCACTGAGCCTGCTCCTCAGTAAAAGCCCGCTTTTGATAGGCCGTGAAGGTTTCGATGCCCATCAATATACCTTGATAGTACGTTTTCAAGGATGGTGTATGATTCATAAAATAAACCTCCTCAGTCAATAATAGTTTTGTACGATCACAATATGTCCAAGGGAGGGACCCCGA
>CABVBB010000431.1 GCA_902496505.1 uncultured Peptococcaceae bacterium | reverse complement strand
AAATTTGCTCAAGCTACGCCCGGTGTGCCGGAGGATGAAGCGCTCATCCAGTCGCTGTGGCAATTGGCACGGCCGCAGGTAGTCTGGCGGGAGGGACGTATCACCAGCCGCGCGGACTATCTGCTGACCATCGACGACGGCGCCATGACCATCGACAGCGCCTATGTGGCGCAGGGGCTGGCTCAGTGTGAGCGGGTCACGGTCATGGCGCTCACTTTAGGACAGGCGCTGCCGGAGACGGCCAGCCGTCAGCTGGCGGAGGGCGAACTCTACCGCGGCACCATTGCCGACCTTTTGGGCTCGTACGGCGTGGAGCTTTTGGCCGATGATTTCTGCGCCCATCTCAGCCAGCAGGCGCTGCCCCAGGGACTTTACAGCACGCTGCGCTACAGCCCGGGCTACGGCGATTGGCCGCTTGACGGTCAGCGAAGCCTCTTGGATTATGTGGCCTGTCCGCAGCTGGGCGTGCACCTGACGGATAATTTTATGCTGGAACCGGTGAAATCCATCACCGCTATTGTGGGCTGGTCCCACACTTGGCAAAAGCCGCAGTATCCCAGCGGCGTTCACGGCTCGGGCTTCTGCAACGGCGGCCATAACTGCGCTGCCTGCGTGACCTGGGCCTGCAAAAGAAAGCATTGATACAGAGAGGAATGATCAGTTGTGACAGATATTATTATCAGACGTGCTTCCTTAGGCGACCTCAATGCGGTGACTGCCGTAGAAGCAGCCTGTTTTCCGCCCGCTGAGGCAGCAACCAGAGACAGCCTGGCCAAACGGCTGACGGCTTATGGCGAAAGTTTTCTGGTGGCAGAGGCCAGCGGCCAGATCATCGGATTCATCAACGGCAGTGTGGTGGACAGTGAGACTATTGCCGACGAGATGTTTGACGATATCGGCCTGCACCGTCCTGACGGCCGTTATCAGGCTATCTTCGGCTTGGATGTGCTGCCCGAATATCGCCGGCAGGGGGTGGCCGCCAATTTGATGGAGTGCCTCATCGACGTGGCGCGCAAAGAAGGCCGCGCCGGTCTCATCCTTACCTGCAAGGAGCATTTGATCCACTACTACGAAAAATTCGGCTATGTCAATTTGGGCGTGTCTCAGTCCGTACACGGCGGCGCGGTCTGGTACGACATGATCCTGCGCTTCTAATAGGAGGACGCGATGAAAAAACTCATCATGGTCAACGGCACCATGGGCGTGGGCAAGACCGCCGTCTGCCAGGCCCTTTTGGACAAACTGACGCCCGCTGTTTTTTTGGACGGCGATTGGTGCTGGCTGATGCGTCCCTTTGTGGTCACCGACGAGACCAAAGCCATGGTCATGGACAATATCACCCATCTGCTCAATAATTTTCTCCGCGCCAGCACCTTTGACTACGTCATCTTCTGCTGGGTCATGCAGGAACAGGCCATCCTGGACGAGGTGCTCAGCAAGCTTTTGCCCGGTGATCACGAGACGCACTGCTTCACCCTCACCGTTTCCCCCGAGGCCCTTACCGCCCGGCTCCAAGCCGACATCGCTTCCGGCCTGCGCCAACCAGACATCCTCCCGCGCAGCCTAGCCCGCCTGCCCCTCTATGACCCCATGCAGACGCACAAGATCGATACCACCCACCTCACGATAGAACAAGCCGCCGAGGAGATCGTGAAATGGGTGAGAAAATAAATAATGCACCAAAAAAGCCGTCATGCGTAATGGCGGCTTTTTTGGTGTGCGCAGGTCAATACAGCTGCTGCAAAGTATCACAGTAGGTGGTCTTAAAAATATCGATGAAGGCCTGGCTTTGGGGGGAGAGTTCCTGCCGCAGCGTGAGCAGGGCACAGGCGATGAAGACTTTTTCTTTTAAGGGTACCGTGCGGAAATTTAAATGCTGGGGAATGGTTTTAAAAGTAGAAGCTGTGCTCAAGCCATAGGCTAGATCATTTTGAACATAATTCAGCAATGAAAAATTGGTATTAGTGATGAACTTGATATTTAATGGTACATTGAGGTCGTACAGTGTCTGAACATAAATGGGCAGTTTGTTCGGAGAATCGGTATTGATACATAAAGGCATTGTGGATAAAGTTTTTAAAGAAATGGATTTGGCATTGGCGTACTTGGCTGCGGGACTCATGTAGACGTGGATCGCTTCTTCGGCGATCAGGTAGAGGTGATAATGACTGCGCAGCAGATCATTTGCCAAGAGCTTCTGGCGGGTCAGTTGGATGATCGCGATCTCAGGAAGGATCTGCGGCAGTTCATTGAGTAGATCAAAGCTGTCTCGCTCGATCAAGATAGGACTGAGTGCAGGATACTGCGAACAGAGTAATTTAAGCGGCGTGTCGATGAAATGGGGCAGACCACTGCTGAGATAGATCGTGATATTGCCAGTCAAGGCGGCTGCATGTGGTGAAGGGCAGAATTCCTGCCTGAGGGCATTGATCTGATTCGTGATGTTTAGGGCATAGGTATAGACCTTTTGCCCATCTGTGGTCAATTGCACGCCGCGGTTGGTTCGGTCGAAGAGCTGGGTATGGAGCTCATCCTCCAGTTGTCTGATGGCTTTGCTGATATTTTGCTGTGACACATGTAGGTTGTGGCTGGCGGTGTGCATGGAATGATCATTGGCGACAGCGACTAGGTATTCGAGCTGCTCTAAACGCATATGGATTCCCTCCTGACTAAAAATCCTGTTGTTTACTTATCATTATAGAGGTTTTTCTCTGTCGGTCAATGTCAAAAAGACGCGGAAATTGGCGACAACTGGAGGGTGTTGCAGAGGATACGCTGTAAAATCTGGATGTTTTACATAAAGAAAAATAATGGATATAATCAAGCCATAGCAAGAGAACAACAGC
>CABVBB010000430.1 GCA_902496505.1 uncultured Peptococcaceae bacterium | reverse complement strand
TTCGCTGAGGAGGAGATTCAGATGAGTATTAGAAAATGGTTAGGTTTAGACAGCGACGACGAGCAATATACCATCGATGGCTGCAAGAGCGCCCAGAAAGCGATCTCCAAGTATGGCTACAGCCTCGTCTGCCCAGAAGATTATGTGGAACCCAAAGTGTCCAGCGATCCGCTATGCGCCAACGCTCAGAAAATCGCCTATAAATACGGCTATACGATGACCTGCCCCGAATAAGGTTCGCATAAACACGGGTATTTCTCCCCTAATTTGGAATAACCCGTTGCAAATGTTCCAAAATGGGATTATAATTAGTATAAAAAGGAGGGATGCTCGATGAAACTGAAAGATTTTTTCCTTCGTCAGAATGAGCAAGAAGAACCCGTTAGTATCGATTCTTGCCCAAAGGCCAAGAAAGTTCTGAGCCGCTATGGCTATCAGATCGTATGTCCAGAGGATTTAGAAGAACCAGAGTATAAACCATCTTCTGATCCTTACTGCGAAAACGCCCGTAAGGTTGCATCCAAATACGGTGTCGTTATTACTTGTCCAGAATAAGTCTAATTTAGGCAGAAAACACGTCACTAGCCCTCGGCTGGTGGCGTATTTTTGTTGGCATCCTTTCTTGACACTTGGCATTTTGGAGTGCTATAATCGGCTTTAATTTACTTTTCGTTGGGAGGCTTCTGAGTGATCGATAAGAATGAAAAAATAAAGGCGCTGCGGGCGGCCTTTCCTTACACGCTGCCCATCTTTGCGGGCTTCACCTTTTTGGGCATGGCCTATGGCATCTACATGAACAGCCTGGGCTTTTCTTTCATCTACCCTATGCTGATGAGTTTGGTGATCTACGCCGGGTCTATGGAATTTTTGGCGGCCAGTCTGCTCGTCGGAGCCTTCGATCCGCTGCGGGCCTTTCTGCTGACGCTGATGGTCAACGCCCGTCATCTCTTCTATGGTATTTCTATGCTGGAAAAATATAAAAATGTCGGCGCCAAGAAATTTTACCTCATCTTCGGGATGTGTGACGAATCTTTTTCTATCAACTGCACCACGCCTGCGCCGCTCGGGGTAGATCCGGGCTGGTTCATGTTCTTCGTCACCCTGCTCAATCAGTGCTATTGGGTGTTGGGCGCTACACTGGGCGGCCTCCTTGGCAGCTTCATCACCTTTGACACAACAGGGCTGGATTTTGTGATGACAGCACTCTTTGTAGTCATCTTCTTGGATCAATGGCTGTCCACCAAAGATCATGTCCCCGCGCTGGTAGGCGTCGGCGCCTCAGTCATCGCGCTGCTCTTTTTTCACGCGGACGGCTTCATCATTCCAGCGATGCTGCTCATTTTGCTGACCCTGACCGCTCTGCGCAAACCGCTGGAGCAAGCGGAAGAAAACGCCCTTAAGGAGGAGACCCTCTCATGACTATGACCACATGGCAAGCCGTCATCATGATCGCCGCTGTCGTCGCAGGCACCATGACCACGCGCTTTCTGCCCTTTTTCCTTTTCCCCGCCAATAAGACGACGCCCGCCTACATCCTCTATCTGGGCAAAGTCCTGCCCTTTGCGGTCATCGGCCTTTTGGTCGTCTACTGCCTCAAGGACGTGTCTTTTACCCAAGCGCCTTATGGCCTGGCGGAGATCCTCTCCATCCTGCTCATCGTCGCCCTGCACTGCTGGAAGCGCAATATGCTCATCTCCATTGCCGGCGGCACTGTCTTGTATATGTTTTTGGTGCAGATGGTCTTTGTCTTATGACCCTCTGGCTTATAATGACCACCTGCGGGTGGTTTTTTTGTGCTGTGAGTTTTCTGTGTATTATGTATTATTTTCACATATATTGTATACATGCGGCTGACCCATTTTTCTCCCGTTCCATTTATGATAAAATAAGACACCTTAACTGCAAACAACATTGTTAGGAACTGTTACTGCATTTTATCACTGGGAGGAAATTTTATGGAATTAAGATCGGCTTATCTGCAAGGTGTCATGGACCGGCTGGTTGCAGCCGCTCCCCACGAAAAAGAATTTTTGCAGGCTGTACATGAAGTCCTCTGCTCCATCGAGCCTGTTGTTGAAAAACATCCTGAATATCAGCAGACCAGTCTCATCGAGCGCTTGGTCGAACCGGAACGCACCATCATGTTCCGCGTCACTTGGGTCGATGATCACGGCCGTATCCAGGTGAATAAAGGCTACCGCATCCAATTCAATTCCGCTATTGGTCCCTACAAGGGCGGCCTGCGCTTCCATCCTACAGTGAATATGAGCGTGCTCAAATTTTTAGGCTTTGAGCAGACTTTCAAAAACGCCCTGACCGGTCTGCCCATGGGCGGTGCCAAAGGCGGCTCAGATTTTGATCCCAAAGGCAAATCTGACAGCGAGATCATGCATTTCTGCCAAGCCTTCATGACTGAACTCAGCCGCCACATTGGCGCTGACGTCGATGTGCCCGCCGGAGATATCGGTGTCGGCGCCCGTGAGATCGGTTATCTCTTCGGCCAATACAAACGGCTGCGCAATGAATTTAACGGCGTTCTCACCGGCAAAGGGCTGGCCTACGGCGGTTCTCTGGGACGCACTGAGGCCACCGGCTACGGCTTATGCTATCTGGCCAACGAGATGCTCAGCGTCAAGCGCGGCACCACCTTTGAGGGCAAGACCGTCATCATTTCCGGCTCAGGCAATGTGGCCATCTACGCCTGCGAAAAAGCGCAGGCACTAGGAGCCAAGGTCATTGCCATGAGCGACTCCAACGGCTACATTTACGATCCTGACGGCATCGATATCGCCGCCGTCAAGGTCTTGAAAGAAGTTCAGCGCAGACGGATCAAGGACTATGTCATCG
>CABVBB010000429.1 GCA_902496505.1 uncultured Peptococcaceae bacterium | reverse complement strand
CCGGCAGCAGCGCGCAGGTATTGGCGCGGTGCAGATCCACCACATGATCCACCTGAGCGAAGCGGTCAAAGAGCGCCTCCGCTCCCTGCTCGAGCTTATAATGCAGTTCCTCCTCGTACAGCGGGATCATCTGATAAAAATTGATCTCATTGCCGTCAGACAGCGGACAGACTGAGGCTTCCTTGGGGATAGCGCAGGGATCGCAGAGGATGAACGCGCACTGCTCTGTGGCAGCGGACAACGGCCCTTCGCCCGGCACCGTATGGCCCCAGCCCAGCCAGCCGTCCTCCTTGAGCGGCAGATACGCCAGCGTCTGCAGCCAATTAGCCGGCCACTGCCATTCCTCGTCCAGTTCATCCACCGGCCAATCCGGCGGCAGGCAAATGAGCAGCTCCGCCCGATCCAGTTTATTCGGCCGCAAAGGTTCCGGCACGTTCATGCGGTGCGCGCCCATCCCCAGCGTGAGCAGCGTATAAAAAGGCCGTTCCTCCGTCGGCTCGATGAGCAGCACATCCACCGGGTAAGCCGCACCGTAGACCGACTCCACCAGCATCCGATAGTCGCCGTAATAAGCGCGGATATGGGCTTTCACCGTCTGCCGCTCTTCTTCTGTATAAGCCTCCGTCCAGCGCGAAGCCAAGGTGCGCTCAGGCTTGAGCTGCTCCCCTAGAGAAGTGGTCAACCCTGAGCGCTGGAGGCACTCTGTCAAAAGCTGCCAAACTTCTTGTTGATCCCGATCCAAAAGCAGCGACTGCTCATACTGCGTCAGCGCCAGATCATCCTGTTCCAGACCGGCATATGCTCGGCCCAATTCCCTATGCCAGCGCGGATCATGCTCTCCCTCTGCCTCCGCTGCGATCAGCAAGGCAATGGCTTCGTCAAAGCACTCCATTTGGCTGTAGGCCAGCGCCAGCCACAACGTCAGCTCATAATCCTCTTCGCCGCCCAGCGCAGTGACCGCAGCAATGATCGCTTCATACTGGCCCGCCTCCTGCCAAAGCCGCAATTTATCTATGAAATTTTCTTCTGTCATCTCAAGCCCTCCTTTCTCTCCCTAGTCCAGCGCTTTATTCTGTCTGCCGCCCGCCGGCAGCAAAAGGTCCCGGGCAAATATCCAGCACCTCTCTAGCCGGCTGGATCAGCGCCATTTCGTACTGACAGCGCCATCTGACTTCCGGATCGATGCGTCCCTCCCACAGGCCATCGATGGTCTCACCGCTTTTGATCGGCACATTGTTGGCAAAAATATACGACGCTGTGCTGTAGGCATGATTCACCACCTGATCTGGGTCCAGATCGTGAAAATGATACTGCACATCCGGCAGTCCGATCGCGTACAGTCCCAGCGTGTCGATCACCTTGTCGCTTGAGCCTTCGATATTGAAGAAACGGACATTGACTGCCCAATAGATGAAGCGATCGCCGCCCTGCATGGGATCATCCAGCACCTGCTGGCGGGTGAGCAGCTTGCCTGAGGCCGGCACCCAGACGGCCACACAGTCCTCAAATAAGCCCAGAGCCGTTTCCAGCCAGGTGGTCAGCACCTGACAGCGCTCAGGATAATCCAGCCCCGCTGCCATAAAATCCGAGATCATCAGCTGATAAGCGCACTCGTCCAAGATGGCCTGACCATCCGACTGATCCCACAGCTGACTGCGCGCCATCTCATCGATAGACGCTGGATCAAAAGGGGCAAAATCAGCCATCAGTACCTGCGCCGGCACCTTCTGCTCATCAGCATAGGTCACCAGATGCTCCGGCAGGGCAAAGGTGGTCAAAGACCCCTCCACATCCGCCACCAACTCCACTGGCCCAAAAGCCGCGCTTAAAGCCTGTGCCAGCACCTCAGCTGTTGGCCGCTGACCCTGCTCTTTGAATAAAAGATAGATGGAAAAGAGCGCCTCAAATTTGGCCTCCTCCGATAGATCCTGTTGTAAGGTTCCCACTGGCTCGTCCTCCTTCATTTCTGCTGCTTCATTATTCCGCCTTCTCAGCCGCTGTTCCTGCCTGCTGTGTGCAATTTCTCCCAGCGCTGCTCCAGCTCCAGCGCCAATGCCGCTTGCCCCATACGCCGGGCAGCCTGAGCCGCTTTTTGGTAGAGATTACCGTGCATATTATCCAGCGTACGCCAAAGATAGGGTACGCTCCACTGCCAGGCGGCCTCACGGTGCGCCTCTGACGCACTGTGCAAAACGATATCCATGCAGTTTTCCAGCCAAGACCGCCCCAGCCCCAGCTGGTACCACTGCCCATTCGCCGCCTCCAAAAGCGGCGCGGCCGCAGAAAGCACCTGCCAGGCTTCAGCCGTTTCACCCAGGCTGATGAGCTTGGCCGCCAATTCTTTGGCCGCGGCACACTTGTCCCACGGCGTCAGAGTCTGCGCCAGCTCAGCCAGCTGGCGCAAGGCCATGAGCTCGCCTTGATCATTGTGCCGCCAGCTCTCATACATCCGCCAGATTTTGGCATTGTCCCACCGCCAGGTGCTCTGCTCGGCCAGCCAGCTGTCGATGAGCTGATCCATGAGCGCCTTTTCTTCCAAATTGGTGCTCAGCTCGATCCAAAACTCACAGTCGTCCTCTGCGATGGTCTGCGGATAGGTCGGTTCACCAGGCGTGTAGCCGCAGAAACAGTCAAAATTGGCATTCTTCGCGCGGGTAAAGAGCGCTTCATCCTCCGAGCGGCCATAAGCCAGCAAGAGACCGCTCAATATCTCCAGCGTCGGACCGATACCTTGGAAAGGATCTTGTTCCCGCGCGGCGATCTCCTCCGTCAGCAGCGTGCGGATCAATCCTTCTTCCCGCACCTCGCCAAATTGCAGCGCCAGCGTCAGCCGCAGTCTGGCCGCAGC
>CABVBB010000428.1 GCA_902496505.1 uncultured Peptococcaceae bacterium | reverse complement strand
CCTTCTACTGGTGATTATGCCAATATCTTGCAATATCAAAATCTCCTAGCATTTGAAGATGTGAAAGATACTGTTACTGCTTCCTTCCCCATCACTGTAAGCATCAAAGCCACACCTCTCGAACCGTCCGTGCCAACACCGGTCGATCCAGAGCCTACACCGACCCCAGACAACAACGGCGGTGGCGGTGGTGGTGATTACACACCAGATACGCCTTCCACTCCAGATGAGCCGAACACGCCGAATACCCCTTCCGCGCCGGTCGAGCCTGCTGTACCTGAGACCATCATTCCTGATGAGACCACCCCGCTGGCTCCAGCTCCGGAAATCGTTCCTGAGACCGAAGCAGAAGTGACCTTGGATGAAGAGCCTGTTCCTCTGGCTCCGGCTGCACCGGTCAGTGACAATCCTAAGACGGGTCATTCGGTCAATGTGATCTTCATTTTGCAGGCCTGCTTGCTCTTAGCCGCTGCGGCGCTGCTGTTAAACGACCTGCGTCAGTACAAAAAAGCACAGTGATCAGATCCTGATCCATAAAAAAAAGAGACCTCGCCAACGCTAGCAAGGTCTCTTTTTTGGTGTTCAGTCCAAAGGATGGGTGGTAAAATAGTCTTCTGGCAGAGAGGCGCCCTTTTGCCCCACTACCGCAGCAGCGACCTGATTGGCGGCTGCTACTGCGGCGCGGAGCGACAGTCCTTGGGTTATTCCGGCTAAAACAGCGCCCACATGAGCATCGCCAGCGCCAATGGTGTCGACGGCCTGTACTGCTTGACCAGCGGCGTACCAGCCTGCACCGCCCCGCTCCAGGACCCAAGCGCCGCGCTCTCCCAGCGTGACGATCACCGTATTGTTTGTGACGGCCTGTATCTGGCGGGCCGCCGCATCAGACGCCCGCTGTCCCTCTGCTGCCAAAATACCGCTCAAAGCCAGCGCCTCCTGCTCATTAAGATGGAGGCAGGGGCTTAGGCTCAGCAGCTGCCTGAGACGCTCAGGCGCTATGGCCAACAGCCGCGGCCCTGGCGCGAACCAGATCTCCCGCTCAGGATGGGCGGCTAAATAATCCACCATAGCCTGGCCGTTGGCTGCCTCCACCTCCAGCCCGCACGCATACACCCGAGCAAAATCTGATCCCTCATAGGCCGCCAGCCACTGCGGATCAAAGGTGTATTCCACACCACGGTGGCAGAGAAACGTCCGCTCGCCGCCTGCTTCTACCAGACAATAGCAGCAGCCATTTTCCCCCTCCACCATCACCGCGTCAGCAAAGCCTCGCTCCGCCAAGCCTTTGGCCACAAATTCACCATACAATCCGCCGCCTACGGGCGTGATGAAGGTGACCGGCGCCTGCATCTGCCGCAGGATATTGGCCACATTGAACGCACAGCCACCCAGCGCAATGGTCTGAGCCAGGATATGGACATCCTCCGCTGTCTTGGGCAGCTGCTTGACTGTGATGACCACATCCGCGCAGGTCGAGCCGATCACCAATGTCTGTTGCATACGCTCGCCTCCTTTCCTTTGCTTCTATCATAGCACGCCATGCCAGTACTGACCATCCCGGGCTTTTGCCAAAAAAACACTTGTTTCCGCCCCTTGACTAACATGAGCAATAATGATAATATTAGTTGGTATCCAACAAAAACCGTTTTCAAATTTGACCGTGCTAGATGGGGAGGTAGCGGTGTCTTGTAACCTGCAATCCGCTATAGCAGGATCGATGCCCGATAGAGGGTTGGTTTTGTGAGGTCTGCCGCAGATAAGTGGTGTTGACGGTTGGGTCCCGCGCAACGTGAACTTATGAACCTTGTCAGGTCCGGAAGGAAGCAGCAATAAGTAAGCCCTCATGTGTGCCGCGGGTCAGCCTGGCTCGAGCTAACTGTCTGCGTAACGCTCGGAAAATCATATTCGAAGCCGGGTGCACGGTCTAAAATTTTTATAAAAAATCCTAGGACGATCGTCCTAGGATTTTTTTTGCAGGGAAATGCCCTGTCAGCGGCTAAATAAAGTCAAGACCTGTATTTTGAGATCTTTTGTGCTATAATATAGGTTGCTTTTGTTTTTATACTATTTTAGGAGGAATGATCATGCGCAACCGATCTTTGGCCCGCATTTTGCTGGCCGTTTTGCTTCTAATCGCTTTGACTGCTGTAGGCTGCGGCAAAAAGGACACCGCACCAGAAGTCCAGCCGCCCGCCAACCAAGCCTCTGACACTGTTCAAGGGGAGCAGGAAAGTGAGCCGCCTGCTGCTGAGGAAGAAGGGACTGCACCTGAGCAGACACCCGAACAGCCGGAAGCTGATACCCCTGATGCTTATGTCAAGCCTTTTTCGTACACGGAAGTGGCTGATGTTTTTTATTACACTGAAGCCAGCCTGACTGATACCTTCGGCAAGCCGCAGAAGATCAGCAACGAGACGGATTCTGGTCAGGAAGCGATCGAATATGACTACGGCGATATGGAATTCAAACTGGCGGCTTTTGACGAGAGCGCGCCCAGCGTTTACGAAGCAGAGCTGGACAATGACAAGATCCCCGCTCCCCGCGGCATTGCTATCGGCGACAGCCTAGACGATGTGATCGCTAAATTCCCGCAGACCAGCGACGAGACCATCACCGAAGGCGACGACACCTACAAGATGCTCTATGGTACCTTTGAATATATGGGCACCTTCGGCTACATCGAGTACGATGACGACGGCCATGCGGAGAAATTTCTCTTTGCCCATGATGGCGTCGGCCTGGAAATCAAGCTAGACAACGACAAAGTCAGCGGCTATCGCTATTTCGTCAGCACCAACTGAACCTGTCCCCCGCCAAAATCCGGCGGGGGTTTTTTGTTGGCCTGCGCTTTCC
>CABVBB010000427.1 GCA_902496505.1 uncultured Peptococcaceae bacterium | reverse complement strand
CCGCAGATCTGCGGCAGTTTTTTTATTTATCCTCATTCTCCGCTTGAAGCTCAGCGATCAGTGCTTCTAAACGCTGCTGATCGAAATGATATTTTTCTCCGCAAAAATGGCAGACGATCTCAGATTCGCCCTCTTTGGCCAGGATATCTTCTAGCTCCTCCTGTCCCAGGCTTTTGAGCAAGCCGCTGATGCGCTCATCACTGCAGGTGCATTGGAAGGTCACAGGCGTCTCCTCCAAATAGGTGATATCCTCTGTCGGCAGATAGCGTTTGATCAGATCCTCTGCACCAGCGCCTTGATCGATCAGTGTGCTGACAGGCAGGACGTTTGGCAAATTGTTTTCGATCTCGGCCAGGATCTGTTCGTCAGCACTTGGCATAGCTTGGATGATGATGCCGCCGCTGGCTGCCACTGACCAATCCGGCGCTACCAGCACCCCGACCGCTACCAAAGACGGCGTCTGCTCAGACTGCATCAAATAGCTGGCGATATCGTCGCCTATTTCGCCGCTGACTAAGGGAACGGTCCCCGTATAGGCATCCTTGAGACCGATATCCTTGGTGATATAAAGTGAGCCGCGGCCGACTGCGCCGCCGACATCCAGTTTCCCTTTTGCATTGAGCGGCAGATCAGTATGTGGTTCTTGGACATAGCCGCGAACTTTACCGTCGGCTGTTGCCGTAACGATGATACCGCCTAAAGGGCCGTCGCCTAAGATCCGCACAGTGACCAGACCTTCTCCCTTTAAGCCCCAAGATAACAACAAAGCAGCACTCATCGTCCTGCCCAGCGCTGCAGTAGCTACAGGCGCTGTATCATGGCGTTTGCGCGCCTCTTCGACCAAACCAGTTGAAATAACGGCTGATACCCGTACTTGGCCTTCGTAGGCCATTGCTCGTACCATTTTGTCGCCGGTGATCATAGTGTGATATTCCTCCAAAGTAAGCCAGATGACCCTAGGATCATCTGGCATTTTTATTATAGATTAAGGATCGCTTCTATTTGAGTTTTGATATCTGTGCGGGCACAGCAGGTCTTATGCCGCACTTCTTTCTTGTCCAGATCCAAAAGCCCGCGGTGAACAGGCATGTTGCTCAGCGACTGCAACTGCGCCAAGAGCTTGATATCATCAGCAGCTTTCTCTGTTGGAGCTGGATTGACCGCCTGATAGACACTGCTGACAAATTTGTAAGGATTTGCAGTGGAATCGATGACGACGACCTGATCATCCTGGGATGCCTTTTGATAATCGTGATAGACCTTGAGCGCTACAGCGGTATGGGTATCTAGCAGATAACCACATTGCTCATAGCAGCCTTTGATGGTCGCAAGGGTCTCTTTTTCATTCGCAAAGCCGCCGCAGACACAAGCATCGATAGCAGCTTTAGTTTGAGCGTCTACCTGGAATTCGCCAACGTTTTGCAGCTCCTGCATCCATTGAGTGACCTTGGCGCCGTCGTTACCTGTCATAGCGTATAAGAAACGTTCCAGATTGCTGGAGATCAGGATGTCCATAGAAGGGCTGTTGGTCTGCTTGAATTCCCGTTTGCGGTCATAGCGGCCTGTTTGGAAGAAGTCCGTCAGGACTTTATTTTCGTTGGAAGCACAGATCAATTTACCGATAGGCAGTCCCATGGCTTTGGCATACCAACCGGCCAGGATATTGCCGAAGTTGCCCGTCGGAACGACAAAATTGATCACATCGCCAAAAGCGATGCGCCCGTCACGGACCAGGTCGCTGTAGCTGGCAAAGTAATAAACAATCTGCGGCAGCAGCCGACCCCAGTTGATGGAGTTAGCCGAAGAAAATTGATAGCCTTTGGCTTCGAGCTCAGCACCCAGCTCCTTGTCGGCAAAGATCTCTTTCAACGCGCTTTGGCAATCATCAAAATTGCCTTCCACTGCAACGACATGGGTATTTTGACCAGTTGTGGTCACCATCTGCAGTTTTTGAACTTCACTGACACCATGAGCCGGATAAAAGACGATGATCTCAGTGCCAGGGACGTCTTTAAAACCTTCTAGGGCAGCCTTACCGGTATCGCCAGAGGTAGCGACCAGGATAACGACTTTCTTTTCGATGGAGAGCTTTTTGATGGCAGTCGTCAAAAGATAGGGCGTCAGCTGCAGAGCCATGTCTTTAAAAGCAGCTGTAGGCCCATGCCAAAGCTCCATGATATAGGTCCGGGGATCGAGCTCGACTAAGGGCGCGATGTCGGGATGATCAAAATTCTCGGGGCTGTAAGCTTGACTGATGCAATAGCTGATCTCCTCAGGGGTGTAATCGTCTAAGAATTTTTCTAATATCCAGCAGGCCCACTCTGTATAGCTTTTCCCCATTTGCGGTTTCAATTCAGCGAGAGAAAGAGTTGGGATCGTTTCGGGTACAAAAAGGCCGCCTTCTGGGACCATGCCCATAGCGATCGCCTGAGCGGCAGTCACCTTTTGATAGTTGGCTCGTGTGCTTACATACATGATTTCTAACTCCTTTGCTTGGTCTAGTCCTGATCATTCACTGCACGTATTATTGCGCAGCGTCAGATTTTCTTCGATAAAATATGCAATGATGGCTTTACGCGTAACGATGCCGATAAAAATGCCGGTATCGTCTATGACGGGAACAAAATTTTGGTTGAGTGCCAGTTCCAAGAGATCTTCCATCGTAGAATTGATATAAACGGCTGTTACCTTGCGCCCCACTGGGACCTCGCGCAAGCTGATCCGACTGGTATCGTTGAAGGTCAGATCAGGGGTATTTTTCATTTTCCAGAGCAGATCGCCTTCCGTAAGGGTACGGACGTATCTGCCGTGTTCATCTATGGTAGGTACGGCTGTATAGCCGTGATATTCCATTT
>CABVBB010000426.1 GCA_902496505.1 uncultured Peptococcaceae bacterium | reverse complement strand
TGGCCATCACCGATCACGGTGTGGTGCAGTCTTTTCCTGAGGCCAATCATGCTGTGGAAAACGATCCCGATTTCAAAGTGATCTATGGCTGCGAAGCGTATTTGGTCGATGATCTGAAGGACATCATCGAAAATGACCACGGTCAGCGGCTGACAGACTCCTGTGTGGTATTCGACCTGGAGACCACAGGACTGGGGCCGCAGAGCGACCGCATCATCGAGATCGGCGCAGTCAAGGTGGTGAATGGGGAGATCACCGATCATTACAGCACCTTTGTCAATCCAGAGGTGCCTATCCCCTACGAGATCGAGAAGCTCACCAGCATCAATGACCGCATGGTGATGAATGCACCCACGATCAAGACCGTACTGCCGGAATTTCTGGCCTTTTGCGAAGGCTGCATCCTGGTGGCGCACAATGCCTCTTTCGACGTGAGCTTCATCAAAGCCAAAGCGGCAGAGCAGGGGCTGAGCGTAGACTTCACGGTGGCCGATACCGTGGCCCTGGCGCGGATACTGCTGCCTGATCTCAGCAAGTATAAGCTGAACAATGTAGCCAAGGCGCTGGGCGTGTCGCTGGAAAATCACCACCGTGCGGTGGATGATGCCGGCGCTACAGCGGAGATCTTCATCAAGTTCGTAGAGATGCTCAAGGAGCAGCAGGTGGAGACCTTTGCCCAGCTCAATGAGCTCAATCGTTTGTCCGCTGATGCAGTGAAAAAGATGAACAGCTACCACGCCATCCTTTTGGCGCAGAACGATGTGGGCCGCGTCAATCTCTACAAGCTGGTCTCGCTTTCCCATCTGGAATATTTCAATAACCGCCCCCGTATCCCCAAGAGCGTTTTCATGGAAAATCGTGAAGGACTGCTGATCGGCTCAGCCTGTGAGGCGGGCGAATTGTACCAAGCGATCTTGAACAGTGCACCGGAGGAGGAGATCGCCCGGCTGGTCAATTTTTATGACTATCTGGAGATCCAGCCTTTGGGCAACAACCGCTTCATGATCGAGAGCGACCGCATCGACGTCCATTCGGAGGACGATCTCATCGCCATCAATAAGCGCATCGTGGCTTTGGGCGACGAATACGGCAAACCGGTGGTCGCTACCTGCGATGTGCACTTCATGGACCCGGAGGATGAGGTCTATCGGCGCATCATCATGACCGGCAAGGGCTTCAAGGATGCGGACAATCAAGCGCCGCTTTATTTCCGCACGAGCGAAGAAATGCTGGCGGAATTTATGTATCTAGGCCGTGATAAAGCAGAAGAGGTGGTCATCACCAATACCAATCTGATCGCTGATAGGATCGAGCGCATCTCGCCGGTACGGCCGGACAAATGCCCGCCGGTCATTGCCGATTCCGATAAGGAGCTGCGGCAGATCTGCTACGATAAGGCGCACAGTATGTACGGTCCCGATTTGCCGCCGCAAGTCAGCGAGCGGCTGGAGCATGAGCTGCATTCCATCATTACCAATGGTTTCGCCGTCATGTACATTATCGCGCAGAAGCTGGTCTGGAAATCCAACGAAGACGGTTATTTGGTCGGCTCCCGTGGTTCTGTCGGCTCCTCCTTCGTGGCCACTATGGCCGGCATCACCGAGGTCAACCCGCTGCCCGCCCATTACTACTGTACCGAATGTTTCTACTCTGATTTTACCTCCGATGAGGTGCGGGCTTATGCCGGTAGCTCCGGCTGTGACATGCCCGATAAGATCTGCCCGGTCTGCGGCGCTAAGCTGCATAAGGACGGTCACGATATCCCCTTTGAAACGTTCCTCGGCTTCAACGGCGACAAAGAGCCGGATATCGACCTGAACTTCTCCGGCGAATATCAAAGCCAGGTGCACGCCTACACCGAGGTCATTTTCGGCAAGGGTCACACCTTCCGCGCGGGGACTATCGGCACCTTGGCGGAAAAGACCGCTTATGGCTACGTGCTCAAATATTATGAAGAGAAGGGCATCACCAAGCGCCGCTGCGAGATCGAGCGCATCGTCCAGGGCTGCGTCGGCGTTCGGCGTACCACTGGCCAGCATCCCGGCGGCATCATCGTTTTGCCTCACGGCGAGGAGATCTATTCCTTCACGCCAGTGCAGCATCCGGCCAATGATACCCATACGTCTATCATCACCACCCATTTCGATTACCACTCTATTGACCACAACCTGCTCAAGCTGGATATTCTGGGTCACGATGATCCGACCATGATCCGCATGCTGGAAGATCTGACAGGCGTAGACGCCCGCAGTCTGCCGCTGGATGATCCCGGCGTCATGGCGCTCTTCCGCGACCTCAGCTCGCTGGGCATCACCCCAGAGGATTTAGGCGGCTGCGATCTGGGCTCGTTGGGCATACCGGAATTCGGCACCGACTTCGTCATGCAGATGCTCAGAGACACCAAGCCCAAGAATTTTTCCGACCTGGTGCGCATCTCCGGCCTCTCCCACGGCACTGACGTCTGGCTCAATAATGCGCAGACGCTGATCATGGAGGGCAAATGCACGCTGAGCACAGCTATCTGTACCCGTGACGATATCATGACCTATCTCATCCACACCGGCGTGGAAAGCGGCAAAGCCTTCAAGATCATGGAGAGCGTGCGTAAAGGCCGCGGCCTCAAGCCGGAAATGGAGGAAGCCATGCTGGCTGCTGGTGTGCCGGAATGGTACATCTGGTCCTGCAAGCGCATCAAGTACATGTTTCCTAAGGCGCACGCCGCAGCTTACGTCATGATGGCGCTGCGCATCGCCTATTTCAAGGTCCACTACCCGCTGGCTTATTACGCCGCCTATTTCAGTATTCGTGCCTCAGCTTTCAATTATGAGCTCATGTGCCAGGGGCGGGAGCGTCTGGAATACC
>CABVBB010000425.1 GCA_902496505.1 uncultured Peptococcaceae bacterium | reverse complement strand
AGCAGAAGCCAGCCGTTTTTCCTTTATCGCAGCCACTGCTATTGCCGAAGGCGTACGCCGCTATACAGGGCTTGACATACAGATCAAATGGCCCAATGATCTGGTGCTTAACGGCCGCAAGATCTGCGGCATCTTAGTGGAAATGGTAGCTGAGGCTGAACATGTGGATTATTTTGTGCTGGGCTTTGGCCTCAATGTCAACCAAAACTCGGCCGATTTTCCTCAGGAGATCGCTCAAAAGGCAACGTCTTTGGCTATTCAGAGCGGTGTCAAGATCGACCGCATGGCCTTGCTTTGTCAGATCCTTTTATCCATCGAAGAGCATCTGGCCCTTTATCAAAGCCAAGGTTTTGCGCCCATTCGTCAAAAATGGCTGGCCTCAGCTTGCTTCCTAGGCGAAAAAGTCGTCATTCGCCAACAGGAACGGATCATTGATGAAGGCACCGTGCAGGGGATCGACGAGGATGGGGCTTTGCTTCTTGAACGGCCCGATGGACAAACGGTCCGCATTTTGGCGGGGGATGTCTCCTTACGACAGGCAGACGGACGGTATTGCTAGCGCATTTATAAAAAATATAAATTGCAACGCTATTTACAACAATGCCCGATTTCTGTATCATACAACTATGTATTGTTTTTATAACCTTCTTGCGGCAAAAGCAAGGGGCAAAATGGAGGCGGCATTATGCCAAAAAAGATGAAGAGCTGTATCATATTTGCAGTCGTACTCGTACTGTTGTCTGTCACAGCCGCCATGGCGTTCGCAGCGCCGGCAGAAGGAGTGGCCAAAGAGGCTCTGCTGCATCAACAGGCCGTCATTACGCTGATCGTACTGGCTATTGCGGCATTTTTATTCATCACCGAACTGATCCCTTTAGCAGTAACGTCTATGTGTATCCCCGTGGTCTTGACCTTGACTGGCGTCATCTCGGATAAAGAGGCCTTCAATGGCTTAGCTAACTCGAATGTGGTCTTATTCGCAGGCATGTTCGTTGTCGGTGCAGCTTTGTTTGAGACAGGCGTAGCGAAATGGATCGGCGACAAAGTCGTCAGTATGGCGCACGGCAGCGAGATATTGCTATCCTTGGGCGTCATGCTTCTCACTGCCGTGCTCTCATCTGTCCTCAGCAACACAGGCACCGTAGCGGTGCTACTGCCAGTCTGCATCGGTATCGCTGATTCAGCAGGCTTCAACAGAGGGAAGCTCCTCATGCCGCTGGCGATGATGGCCAGCTTAGGCGGTATGATCTCCTTAGTCGGTACACCGCCTAATGTTACCGTCAATACGGTCTTGGAGACTTTTGGCGAGCAGACTTTCGGCTTTTTTGAATTTGCCTGGGTCGGTCTGCCATTAACGATCATTGGCGCTGTTTATTTGCTGACGCTGGGCCGCAAGCTGCTGCCCGAAGGCAATCGCTTGATCGATGACAGTGCTGTCCACCACGAAGGCCATCGACACTATAAGCGCTCTAAGCAGATCCTTTCGGCATCCATCCTGTTAGCCGTCGTTATCGTCATGGCAACGGAGATCGTTCCGCTGCATGTAGCTGCTGTAGCCGGTGCGATGCTCTGCGTCATTACTGGCACGATCAGCGAAAAGCAGGCTTATCATGCGATCGACTGGACGACGATCTTTTTGTTCGCCGGCACGCTTTCTTTGGCGACGGCTCTGGAAAAGACGGGTGCTGGTTCTATGATCGCAGATGCGGTCATTGGCGTGGTCGGTCAAAGCACCAGCCCTTATGTGCTGGTCACGGCACTTTTCTTTTTGTCAGGCATCCTGACGCAGTTTATGTCCAATACCGCCAGCTGCGCTTTATTGGCCCCGATCGGACTGCAGATCGCCTACGGGCTGGGCGCTAATCCGCACGCGATCCTGATGACCATCGGTATTGCTGCTTCATCAGCTTTTGTGACGCCTATCGCTACACCGCCCAATACCTTAGTGCTGGGGCCAGGCGGTTTGAAATTCATGGACTATGTCAAGATCGGCCTGCCACTGCTGCTTATTTCTTATCTGGTTTGTGTGATCGTCATTCCGTGGAAATGGCCATTTTATCCTGTTTGATCGTTTGTAAGCGGGCATCCGTCTGGGTACTCGCTTTTTTTGTGTGCTGCACCCTCAGCAAGATTTTGTCATAAGCTAGAGAAAGATGAAATGGGGTGAACGCATGGTTATTTGGACAATGCTGCTTTTTGCGCTATCCTCCAATGTTGATAATCTGACCATAGCCATGGCCTATCGTCTGCATGGCTTAAAGATCGATCGACGCGCCAATCTCTTGATCTCCTTTGTGACCGGCTGCTGTACTTGGCTGTCTATGGAAGCGGGAAGCAGCGCAGCGCGTCATTATTTATCCGAAGCAGCGGCCGCTTATTTGGGGGCGTCCCTGCTCATTGGCGTTGGTTTGTGGTTCATACTGGATGAGCTGCTTAAAGATCACCGCTCCTGGAAAAGCCGTACGTCTCGTTATATGCGCTGCCTGGCACCATATTTTTGGATGCGCTCTGTCCAGGAACAGACGGTGAGTCTGCACGAAATGTTTATCTTGGCGCTGCTCTTATCAGTCAATAATCTTGGCAGCGGCATCGGCGCCAGCATGATGGGTATCCCGCCGCTGAGCACAGCGCTCACGGTCAGCGCTTTTAGTCTGTTCAGTATTTTTCTCGGTCAATGCGTCGGAGCATCACCATTCACCGTACGCTTCAGCAAGTTCATGCCGTATCTGGCCGGCATCATTTTGATCGCGCTGGGTCTCTATGAGATCGTCAGCCGCCTGCTCATTGGTCAGCCTTAATGGGAAATATTTGCGTATATATGAAATACTAATTGGAAAAGGTGTCTCATTTATTATATAATATTG
>CABVBB010000424.1 GCA_902496505.1 uncultured Peptococcaceae bacterium | reverse complement strand
GTCAAAAGCGATCATTGCTAAGAAGCCATCCTCCCGCGTCTGGGCATCTTGTTTCAGCTCGGATAAGAGGGCCTTGAGCCCCTGCTTCATAGCCTCCAAGGGCTCACCAGCCATGGAAGCGGAAGTATCCAGCAATAAATAGATCGGTAGTCTGGGCTGCTCCATCATGTGGCCCTCTTATCTTGGCTCGTGGCCAGTGGTTTTTAAAATAGACTGCTTCATATTTTCCAACTTGACCGCATTGTTCTGACGAGCATTGCGGTTTTCTTCCTCGATGGCTTTGGTCTGCTCGATGCCTTTCATGATGGTCTGCCAAGTTTTTTCCAAAGTTTCGATCTGGACAGAGCTGCCAGTCGCCATGCGGGCTATACGGGCATTTTGATTGGCCATGTTTTCAGCATTGCGCAATAAGAGTTCGTTAGTCTTTTGATCCAGCGCCTCCATGCTTTTGGCCTGCAGTTCCTGGCGTTTGAGCATGACGGCTTGTGTCAGGCACTGTTTGAAGATCGGCAAAGTGATGATGAAGGCCGAATTGATCTTACGGCTCAAGTTGAAATTGCTGTACTGGATGCCTTGGATCATAGGGATCGTCTGCAAGGCGATGTTTTCAGCGATCTGCAGGTCATAGATGCGCTGACCGAGCATTTCCTGCGCCTGCTGCAAGCTTTGCAGGGTAGCGGTCACCATTGGATCGCCGGAAAGGGCTTCTGCCTCGTACTGCGGGATCAATTTGCCTGTCAGTTCCTCCATGGCCATTTCACCAGCGACGATGTATTTTTCCAGCAGTTGATAATACTCCAAGTTGCTTTCATACATCAGGGCCAGGTTTTGATTAGCAACGTTGATCTGATCCTCATATTTTTTGAGGATGATGTAGATCTTATCGACCTCAGTGCCCATGGTCTCATATTTGTTGAATAGCTCTTCAATAGAATTTTTGGCGCGGTTAAAGAGTTTTTTCAGCGCGGAGGGTTCTTTGATGTCCTGAAGCTCTTTGATATCGAACTTATCCATGACCTTGGTCAGCTGGACGATCATTTCGCCAGCTTCCTCACTTTTGACCGCCTTCATGCTGGCAAGCAGATTGTCAGAGACCTTGGAGATACCTTCGGTCGCTTTTTGCCCGAACTGCAGGATGGTATTGAGATCATCGACATAGATCTCGCTGGTCATCTGCTCGACTTCTGGCAGCTTGCGCAGTTTTTCTTTATAACTGGCGGTATAGGTCACCAATTCATCTTCTTGGATCGGCGTCAGCTCATTTTGAGCCATAGCGTCTGGTTTAACACCAGCTAAAACTTTTGTTTCCAGATTGATTGCCATGTTAGGTCCCCCTCTATATTGAGTCGTTATTTCAAGGAAAATAAGCGCTGCAGCAACGATTTTTTGCCGTTACCTTTATCAACTGCCGCTGTTTCGTCCAACGGCAGATCCTGTACAAATTCCTCCAGCTGTACGGTATTGATGAACTGCTTAGCGATGGAGAGCTCGATATTATTGCCGCCATTGGGTGACAGGATGATGATATCCAGTCCCATCAGGTGCAGCAGCCCCACTAAAAGGGCATCGACGACGTCAAAAGTCTCGCGGCTGTTCAGATAAAAAATGAGTTTAGGGATATCGGACGGAAAATCATAAACTTCGATCAGCTGCAGAAGTTTTTGATCAGCGGTAAATACAGCTGCCATCAAGAGTACCCGTTCTTTGTCGGTCAGCGGAAACAGAAAATAATTGTCATCATAAGCGGTAAAAAGCTCGTCGAGCTTGTCCAAAATGAACTTCTGCATGCTGTCTCGGTATGGCAGCATAGGCTTATACAGCTTGTGGCTTTTTAGGGCTTCTCGATCGATGGTTTTGTCCGCTTTCAGGCAGAAAGCCAAGGAAAAAATGGCTTGCTGATCCTCTGGCAAACGTGCAATATGGGTAGTCTGTGTAAAATAGTGGTATTTGCTCTGACGCAACGTTTGGATCAATTGGAAATAGGTTTGATGATCGTGATGGACCCCGTTCAGCTTGACGAAAAAGACAGGAACAGACACCGTTTGAGAGGTCGTCTTAAAGCCTGTCCGCAGCCGGGCTGGTTCATTCCAATAAGCAGATAGATCCTCGTAGGCGGCTTCCAAGAGGATCGGATTAGTTGTACCTTCTGCAAACTGCCAGGGGCGGAAGATCCCCGTTCCCTGGTAAAGGATCTCTTCCAATTCCTGCGTGGCCCGCTTGGCTGATGTCGTGACCCGTTCGATAGCCACGCCTTTTTCAATGCGTTCAGCCAGCGGCAGCAGCACGCCTTCCCTATCACTGGATACGATCTGCGCCAGCTGTTCGCCGTCGACGGCTTCTGGGACGTGATCGGCTTGCGGACTCAACTGGACCACATCAACTCCGGCAATAGCCAAGGCCATCAAAAAATAGACTTCATGTTTTTTCAGGCTGCCATAGCAGATGAACTTGGGGGCTTTCAGCCGCGAGATCGTCCAGCCTTGGGCATATTGATTCACCCAGATAAGCAGCTTAACGATGAAATTATCTCTGATATGGTCATTGGAGAAGTGTTCCCGGCTGATAGCGTAGGGAATGACGATATCCAATGCCTTCAGCAAAGCCGTATTGGTCTCCGGCAGAGCGGCTAGGCTCAGATCGTCATTTTGATACTGGCCAATGGTCATCGTCGGCAGCTGTTCTAGAATACTATCGATGAGCAATCGATCCGTTGGAACGGGCAGCGGCAAAGCTGTCAAAACGATCTGCTCTTCACTGTCACAGGCTTTGGAGGCTGCCAGGGCTAAAAAGTCATTGTAGGCTTGTTCCTCATATATGCCTTGCATTTGATAAAAATAGTTGCCATTGCGCAACGAAATTGGACGAAAAA
>CABVBB010000423.1 GCA_902496505.1 uncultured Peptococcaceae bacterium | reverse complement strand
CACTGCCGCCGCTGATGCGGCCCTTCACCCAGTGATAGCCGTTTTGCCAATCCTGATCAGCCCAGCCCAACAGCCGATCCTGACCGATCAAGGCGCCTCCGTTCAGCTCCAGGAGCTGCTGAGCTTTTTCCTGACTGCCGTCTCCTCCTTTTTCTCCTGATGAGCCGCCGCTTTCACCACCAGAGGAGGATTTTTCTTGGCTCGCTTGCTTTTCCTGTTCGTTTTGACCGTTGTCCGTCAAATTTTCTTTGTCCACCAGACGCACCCGCGGCAGGAAGAGATCACGTCCTTCAGTATATAAGCCGATCAAAAGATCATTGAGCGTCACCATAGAATGATCGACCCGCGCCTCTTGATCCTCGATCAGGCTGTAGAGATAAAAGGTGCTGAGCTCAGCTAGTTCTGGCGCTGCCTCTAGGATATCGCCTGCACTGCCTTGAGCCGCCAAAAAGTAATTGCGCCGTCTGAATTCCTGGCCGCGCACGAAGAAATCCAGCGATTTATGGATATCTTCCTTAAGCGCGGATTCGCCCAAGATGACCACATTCATATGGCCCCAGTTCATCTTGCGCGGCGAACGGTCATTGAGATCATCCACGGCCGCCTGCAAAGTCGGCCCGCGGCCTTTGAGCGTCCAGGTCGGTGAATTTTCACCGCCCTCCTGCAGATTTTTGGGCATCATGATCTGTACCGTCAGGATATAGTCGTCCTTCTCTTTGTCCACAGCCATGGCGCTGACCATGCTGATCTTGTTGAATTCCTTCTTGTCCCAGCAGCCGGTCAGCCCTACTGCACAACAGACCACCAGACATAACAGGGCGATTCGTTTACGAAGCTGCATGCTGCCCCTCCTTTCCCGTTCTGCGCTGCCAGCGCCAAACAGCCAGCCGCATGACGACCAAAAGCAGCACGCTTCCCGGCAGCACCCATTGGCTGAAGGTGATGCGCAGCAAAAAAAGTCTGAGCATATCATTGACCGCCAGCGTTCCCAGCCAAATGGCGATGAAGACCAGCGTATTGCTCTGCCAGCGCGGCCGCTTAGGCCACAGTTCCCGCCAGCTGGCCGCTGCACAATAGGTGAGGATACTGCCGTTCAAAAAAGCGATGGTCAGCCAAATGGCGATAAAGACCGCCTCCAGCCGCTCCAAGAATGGCCCAATGCGCACCATACGTGCCAATTCCACCAACGGCCAGATGATGCGGACACCTTCTGTCGGCCCAAAAATCGCGATCACAGCGAAAAACATCAGGGCCTGATAGATCCCGCTGATGATGACAGAAAGCGCCGCCAGCCGCCAGACCTTGTCCTGCTCCAGCACCCTAGGGTAGAGCACCAGCAGCGTACACACCGGCAGAAAGATCAATAGCACCAGCTGCGCCGTCTTCAGCCGATCGGGCCAGCTGCTGCCGCCGAAGGGCAGTACATTGACCACCTGCATGGCCTGCACATTGCCCAAGATGATCAAGATCAGCACTAAAATGATCAGAGGAGCCAGCAGCGTCGAAAAGCGGGCAATATCCTCTAAACCATTGCAGACGATCCAGACGATCAAAAGAAAGGTCGCCGTCATCGTCAGCCAGCGCGGCGTCTTGGGCAGGATCTCCGCTCCCAGCATCTCGTGGAAGCTGGCCAGAAAGATCACTGTCAAAAAAATGAAAAATGCACAGAGCAGCCCACCTGTCAGTCTGCCGCCAAATTTGCCCAGCACCTCCGGCAAATACACGCCCGGCCCTTTGTCTCGAAAAGCTTTGGCGATGCCGCGGACCAGCCAGAGCAGCACAAGGGCCAGCACGGTCGTCGCCAAAATGACCAGCGAACCGTCTGCATGGTTCAATCGCTGCCCTACAGACTGCGGCAGCAATAGAGAATAAGCACCGTTCATCAAGAGCGTCAGCAGAAAAAACACCTGCCAGGCTGAAATTTTTCTACTGTCTTTCACGGCTTTTCTCCCCTTTCTTGCGCAGTTTCATAAAATTTCGCTGCCAAAAGCTTGCTGGCGGCGCTTCGGTCGGCTCCCGAAACTGCGGCTTGGTCATCATCTGCCAGCGCGGTGCTCGGATAAGCACATCCTTGAGCCCGCTGAGCTTGAGCGGTGCCAAAGGTTCCATATACGGAAAGCCAAACGACCGCAGCGAGATCAAATGGATCAAGATAGCGATCCAGCCCAGCATCACACCGTAAAGCCCAAAGACCGCCGCTAAGAGCATCAGGGGGAAACGGATCAAGCGAATAGGATAGGATGCTTCAAAGATCGGCACCGTGAACGAACCAATAGCCGTAAAAGCGACCACGATGACCATCTGCGGCGCGACTAATTTGGCCTCCACTGCCGCCTGACCGATGACCAGCGCGCCCACGATGCCCAAGGCATTGCCGATCGAACCAGGCAGACGGATACTGGCCTCCCGCAAAAGTTCCAAAGCGATCTCCATGACCAGCGCCTCCAAGAATGCCGGGAAGGGGATGCCTTCCCGGGCTGCCGCAATAGAAAGTGCCAGATTGGTCGGCAGCATCTCGTGGTGAAAGGCTGTGATGGCCACATAAAGCGACGGCAGCGTGATGGCGATGAAGATGCCCAAATAGCGGATCCAGCGCAGCGCTGTGCCGGCCAAGATCCGGTTGTAATAATCCTCCGGCGACTGCAGGAATTGGATAAAAACTGCCGGCAAGATGAGTACATCCGGCGTGCCATCCACGATCAGTGCACAGCGTCCCTCTAAAAGCGCAGCCGCTACTCGGTCCGGCCGCTCCGTGTATTGGATCTGCGGGAACGGTGAATACGGCGAATCCTCAATATACTGCTCAATGCAGCCGCCTTCTAAGATGCTGTCCACTTCCTTGATCTTATCCAATCGGCTGTTGAGCTCCGTCAAAATATCA
>CABVBB010000422.1 GCA_902496505.1 uncultured Peptococcaceae bacterium | reverse complement strand
AAGCCAAGCCGTCACATTCTGCGATCTCCCGCTGGATAGCAGACGCGCTGCCATCGATGAGGCGGTTGATCTTGAGCAGGGCTGAGAGCGCTTCTGTGCCGTTTGCAAGCTTTAGCCTGATCTCCCAGCAGTATTCGATGCCTTGCTCAACACTGCGGCTGTCCACTTTTTCCAAATCCAAAGTCAGATCGAACCACGCCGCTTCACCGGCGTCATCGCCTGCCCTGACCAGCGCATGAGCTTTCTCGATCACCGAGAGGTAAGCGGTGCTGATGACCCGACCTCGAGGATCGCGATCCACATCACCATAGGTGTAGAGCTGACCGAAATAGCCTGGCTCCAGTCCCGTCTCCTCCTTAAGCTCCCGCTTGGCTGCCGTACGCAGATCCTCGTCCATCTCCACGAAGCCGCCAGGCAGCGCCCACGCTCCGCCAAAGGGATCATGCTTACGCTTGATCAAAAGCAGCTGCAGCGTGTTTTCCGGCAGACTGCGGTAGCTCGTGCGCTCACCCTGGGCAACAGTAAAGACTAGGGTATCCACAGTCACCGACGGGCGGGGATAAGGATACGTGTAGACCGTCTTAGATCCATTCGTCTGTTTTGTCTCCATCGGGCAAGATCTCCCATCCGTCGTATACCCCATCATATTCGCTGATAAAATCATAATGATCATAGGTCTGCTCATTGAGTGCCGCCAAAGTCAGCGCTGTCTGACCAAGATACGCAGGCCATAAGGATAATCCGCCAATTTTTCTTCGTAGAAATTATCATCGATGATCTCATAGCCTCTGTTTTTGAGCTTAAAGGCTGCCTGTCTGCGGTCGGCGCCATTGCCGAAGAAAAACCAATGGCAGACATCCTGCTCCACTTCCAGATCCTCGCCGGCTTCCTCCATGATCTTTACAGCCTGACGGTTGCGCATCAGCTGCAATTCCATCACGCTGGGATAGAGCACCGAGTAATAAAAATTCCACGGGCCATCGGGCTGGATCATGTAATTGAACTGATAATCCTTGTACTCCGCGGCCACTTTGCCCACCAAGCTCGGCAGGACATTGGCCTCTTTGGCGTAAAAATACATCATCCGCGTGCCGCCGGTGGTCACAGTGGCGACAAATTTGCAGCCAGCCTCCTGGGTAAAGACCGCCTCCACCCGATCCTCGATAGCGAACAGCCGCGGCTGCTCCTCATCGGTGTAGAAGCCGTCCTCTGTCGGCTGATTGATGGCGATCTGCACGCCGAACAGCTGATTGTAGCCGTGGATCGGAGCGATCTTAGCCAGCGACATATCCAGTAAGATCAACGCCTTGCTCTCGTCCAGATAGGTGATGTACATATCCCATTCGCTGGGGATGTCCACCTCCTGCGGTTCCTCAAATGGCTCACCTGTGGTAAACTCGATAAAATCCTTCAATTCTTGTTCATCCATTTATCATCAACACTCCTTTATCAGGCTTAAAACTGGCTTTTCCTTATAAAACATGACTTTCATTATACCCTATTTGGACAGGTGTGAAAATGCCCTATTCAATTATCCCGTCTATTTTATCATTATTGACGTTAAATGGCCAGAAAAAACGCCCGAAAATCGTTAGACAATTTTCCTCCAGCCGCGCCTGTCCCCACAATTATTGATTGTGACCAGATTTTTGCCCAACAACATAACGTTGCTTGCCCTTCAGAGGCATTTCTTATACCATAAATGTAAGATCACACTTGCTATTCCTTTTTTTCCTGCCGGAGAATCGGCTTCTCCGGCACCATGATCCACCATTACTTTTGCTGAAAAGGAGGCCTGCACACGAAGCTCTACCTGTCACAGCCAGAGTCCCGCACTCTGGCTGTTTTTTTATGCAGACGCACAATTTTTGGTTGTTGCCCAATTTTTCCGCAACAAAATAGTACTGTTTGTTCCTCGCGTCCTTTTCAGTATAAACTGTGTCTATAGAAAACATTACGATCTACAGCAAACAAAAGGAGTGGTTAGATGTTACGAAACAAAGGATTGACTGACAAACTTCTGCTTTTAGGTATCGACGGCATGGATCCCCGCTTTTCCAAAAAGATGGTTGAAGAAGGCAAGATGCCTCATCTCCAAAAAATGCTCGAGCAAGGTGCTGCCCGAGAGGATCTGATGCTCTTAGGCGGTATGCCCACCATCACCCCGCCCATGTGGACGACGCTGGCCACTGGTGCTTATCCCATGACCCACGGCATCATCGATTACAATATCCAAGTTCCCGGTGAACTGGACATCACCCAAGAAGCCTTCTATTCCAAATTCAATCACGCTGAACCGCTGTGGAACATCACCGCCGCAGCCGGCAAAAAAACGCTGGTCTGGCACTGGCCCGGCGGCGCTTGGCCCCCCACCAGCGACAGCCCTGAACTGATGGTCGTAGACGGCACTTCACCTGGGGGCTTAGGCAATACCACCCACAAGCGCGACGGCGAAGTCATCATCATCGCCACCGCCAAAGCCACCCAAGGCGGCTACAAGATGCAGGCCAGCAGCACTAGCCATGTGGATGGCGATCTCACCGACCTCAAGGTGCAAAAATCCGCCATGCGCTACAATTTCAAAGATGAGCGCCTCCAAAAATATTATGCAGACTATCTGGACGGCCTGGTCTTCCAAGACTATGTGCCCAGCAGCCATTCCCTGCGAAACGCTATTTTCATCGATGATACCAACATGGATCATCTGGCAGACTGGCCATTAGACGTATCCCTCTCTCCCATCACCGAACCAGAAAGCTGGGCCAATGCGCCAAAAGACGCCAAAGAATTCACTATCTACTACATGTACGGCAAAGTCACCAGACCCGCACTGATCCTCAAAAACGGCGGCCGCTACGATCAAATAGCCGTCTACGCGGACAAAAACGCTG
>CABVBB010000421.1 GCA_902496505.1 uncultured Peptococcaceae bacterium | reverse complement strand
TCCGGTCCATGGTAATGGGAAAAGATCACGTCCACTCCTTTTTCATCCATCATGTACTGCAGGCAGTCTGCCTGCCAGTCAGCAGACCGCGCCCATTGCTCATGCACACATTTCATGATCAGATCGCGGTCATGCGAACCCATCTGTCCAGTAGGATGCGGCGGACCGAAACGTTCCTTGATCTCCTGGAAGAGTTCCTTCGGATACCAGACGCTGTCATCCTCGCAGTCGATCGCTTTGGAAGCCCAGAGGCGCACATAACTGCCATCCTCAGCCAATTCCAGCAGCCGCATATTGCGAAATACCTGGCATACGCCGCTTTTGCGCGTAATGGTATCATACACATGCTCAGTGAAGACATCTTCCTTTAAAACGGCCAATGGCTCAGCTGTCTGTTTGTCGGCATATAAGACGACCCGATCATACTGCCCCTGCTCATTGCGGACAATGAGTGCCGGCCTTTTTTCCTTACCTTTGCCATAGACGATCGTGAATTCCAAAGCGCCCTCAGGGATCTCCACCTGCCACGCAGTCGGTTCGGTGATGGGCGAAAGCGAAGCGGCAATAGGAAAATCCGCCAATATCCACATCATGCTGCTGTCTGATGAAAACTTGATCTTGACATCTTCTTTGGTCGCCTTATACCCATTGAAGCCCAGACCTTCCTTGAACTGTTCAAAGACGGCCTGCATGCGCTCATCCCACTTGCCGGACAGCGCCGGAAAAGGCTTGACCGCAAGCGTTTCGTCCCCTTCGAGCTTGGACGTCACGGTAGAATAAGGCATATAAGCCACTTGCGGGCATTTTTTGCTGGCAATGATCGCGGTATCCGCATCACGGGTGGCATAAGCCATGCCGATATTGCCTGGGCTGGTACCATCCACCATCATCAGATCAGGGCTGTCGACAGTGGGAGGCCAAGCGCCGCCCGGCCAATGCCAGACCAGCGTCTTCTTGCCCGCTCGCGCCGTAACGTTCCATAACGGCTCAGCTTTGCAGAATTTGGAGAAGAAAGCCCCCAAGCTCACCTCGACTTGATCCGGCGCGCTGATATAGTAATCCTCTACGCCGTGCGTCATCGGATAAGTCCCTGTCCCCAGAGTCGCCCACATGGGCGGTGTGATCGTTGGTATCGCCCCTAAAAGCATCAAATCCTCCCGGGCTGCGCCTCGCGCCAATAGTTTTTCGGTATTGGGCATGCGCCCTTCTGCGATCATTTTTTTGGTAAAACGCGGATCCAATCCATCAATGCCCAGTAAAAGCAATTTGTCCGTTAATCCTTTTTGTCTCAGCATAATTTTTTCCTCCTTAACTTGCATGGCTTTAGAATAATACATAACACAAGGGGATGACCACCACTGCAAAGATCAGTACCATGAAAACCATGACGATCGCGCCATACTTATACACGGACCGCGACGTGACCAATTCACAGCTGTGCAGCATTGCGCCATATGCCGAAGAGGCCGGTGTATAAAAGCCCATGATCGTCGCTAAAGTGATGATCATCAGCGCAGCTGGAGCATTGGTGATCAGACCGCTGCTGTAAAACGAACCGGCCATGGCCATCAAAACAAACATGACGGCCACATTATTGGCGATATTGGTCAGCACCAAGGCCAGGACTGCCAAAATGATCATAAAAGCGTATTGACCTCTGCCGGCCAACAGCGGCGCGGCATATTGAGCCATAGCAGCGCTGACGCCTGTTTCCGGCGAAGTCAGCACTCCGGCCAAGACGAGAGCGCTGGCGATCATCAACACCATTTCCCACTGTACATGCTTGGCGCAGACCTTGATATCAGCTATTGGCTGGCCTTCTATCCGAATAAAAAACATACAGGCCAAGGTGATCAACATCACGCCGTGCACATTGATATTGCTGATAAAAAGCCCTATCCCCGATGGCCCGCCGGCAAAGCTGACAAAAATACTGCCCAGCGCCATGCCGATAAAAGCAAAAACGACCGCTTTTTGATGCTTGGTCAATCCAATGGCGGCATATTTGGCCTCCATATCCGACAGATCGATCTCTCTGAGCGGTTCCACATTACAGCCTATTAATCGCATCAGCAGGACATGTCCCAAAGTCAGCGCACAGTAGGTCACCACTGCAACGATCACATATTTGCCATAAGCGATCATATAACCGCCGGAACTCTTCGCAAAAGCTGCCGTGCCGTATAATCCCCAGCCGTACCAGGGAAAAACAGCCGTCATAAAGAGCATCGCGACAAATAGACCGATCAGAAGCATCGTAGGATACTTATCCCCTCTGGCATAGCCCACTCTGGCAAACAGATCCTTAAGCAGCGCGATCATAAACAAAGCGACGATGATCGGCCGTACCACGAATGATACGATGCCCAAACCAAAAATGATCAATATCGTAAAATTCCAGGGCTTTTTGTAGCAGAACTTACCATTCAGCAGCTTGACCAGCAGCCATTCGCCAACATTGGACTCCACCAACGGTCCGACCATCAGCATCCCCAAAAGCAACAGCATGGCTGTATCCGAGGCAAACAGCATCGAGATCGCTTTGGAACAGTTGCCAAAGTCCGTTAATCCCAAGGCCACCAAAGCTGTCAGCGATATCCAAGTCGAGCCTCGATCGGTAGTCGCCCAGCCATAGATCATTCCTGCAAAAATACCAATGATGGCCATGCCATAAACCGTCAGCGGTTCAGGCGCCGGAATATAGCGAAACAGAAACATCAACGCCAGGGTAATGATCAGATGCAGATAAATGATGGCTTTTCCTTTTTCTTGCGCTTGCATATTATGATCCCCTTTCACAATAAAATTTTTCCGTTTTGTTTGTATATTCTTTATCTTTTTCTAATAGGTTTTCTCTTTCTTTATTTTAGCGCTATAGATCTTTCTGTACTGA
>CABVBB010000420.1 GCA_902496505.1 uncultured Peptococcaceae bacterium | reverse complement strand
AAAAGACAATGATCTCTTGATAGCCATCTGTCAGATAATAAAGCTGTTTCGGATTCCCTTGTTGGAGCAAGATCTTATTCATTTGCGCAATTGCTGACATGTCAAACCAATCGCCTTCCATGTCCATCGTCATCGTACAGGGCGTATCATTATACAAGAAACTGACCACCGCTGTACCATAGCCCATATCCCAATCCACCTCATTCTGTTCTTCGACGATATCAGAGATCGTGAACTCATCTTGGTTGATCGATGCTATGCCTTGTAAAAACTGTGTATACATCTGATCGATCTCAAACACTTCTGCATCAAAACTATACACGGTCTGGGAAGATGGTGACCAATTCCACTCATCATCATAGTTTCCGCCGCCCACCTCTGACAAGATCATCCCTACTGGCTCTACGCCAGCTTCCACACCCTCATCAGCAAAGTCCAGCAGCTCATCCAGCAGCTCCTGCCGCTCCGTGTCCGTCAGCTCTATCGCCTCTAATTCCTCCAACAAAGCAATGTCACTGGCAATGGCTTCCTCCGTCCAAGCCTGCACCAAAGAGGCTTGATTCACCGGCGCATACCCTGCACCACTTCCATTACCCAACATCAGCAGCAAACATAAACTAGACAGAAACTCCATTTTTTCCCTCTCCCTTCAATCGATCAAACCCTCTCATCCTATAATACCCTGCTGCTGCACTCGCAAAGGCCAGCGGCACACTGCTGGCCATATGATTTTCCGCTGAGACTAGCTGCCAATATCTTTCATAGGATATCTCTTCTACAATTTTTGTCTTGTACTCCAAATAATAATGTCCTGCCTGCCTCACACCACTCCCGCTTTGCAGCATAGCCCCGTTAGCCATGGCGCTCACCCCAGCATAGAAAATATCCCGATGAACATGATCACCAAAGGATCCTTCAGCCAAGAAAGGTCGCGCAGCAGATTTGACCCGTTTTCATTCAGCTCATAAATGATCTTGGCCCACAAAGGCACAAAGAAGATGATCCACCAGATATACCATTTGAACGGTACTGCCCTGCTATAGGCTAAGATGTGAAAAAATAAAGCAGCGATAAAAATTCCATTGGCTGTAAACTTAGCCAGTTTTTCCATTCACTCCCCCCTCTTTTTACTCATACGAACTCGACAAAGACCAAATTGCCCAAGACGCGGCCTTGGTCAGTCAGACGCAGGTGGTCATCCGCGATCTCCAGCCAGCCGTTTTGCTGACACTTGGCGATGGCTGCTGCGAAGACCTGCCGGGCGTCCTCGTCATAGCGCGCTTGGAAAGCTTGCAGATCGACGCCTGCATTCATGCGCAGGCCCATGAAGATGGTCTCCTCCATAGCCTCGCGCTTAGTGAGCGTCTCCTGCTCCTTTCGCGGCGGACGGCCCGCTTCTAAGGGTGACAGATAATCCTTGAGCACTGTCGGATTGAAAAAGCGGCTGGGCCTGAGAAACGAATGAGCCGCCAGTCCCAAGCCATAATAATCCTCCGTCAGCCAATAAGCCTGATTGTGCAGGCTGGCCTTGCCCGGCTGAGCGTAATTGGAGATCTCGTACTGCTGATAGCCCTGGGCTTCCAAGAGCCGATGCCCCAGCTCGTACATTTCCAGAGCGATCTCATCGTCAAATTCTGCGATGCGTCCCGTCTCCAGCCATTGGCCAAAGACTGTGCCCTCCTCGATTTTGAGCTGATACAGCGACAGATGCTCTGTCCCCAAGGCCAGCACCGCTTCTAAGGTCTCCCGCCAATCGCGCACCGTCTGCCCCGGCAGGCCATAGATCAAGTCGACGCTGATATTGGCAAAGCCCGCCGCCCGTGCCAACTCGACGCCCTCCTGCGCCTGCCGAAATGTATGCGTCCGCCCCAATAACTCCAGCTCCGCTTGTCGGGCACTCTGCACCCCCATGCTCAAACGATTCACCCCGTACTGCCGCAAAAGCGCCAGCTTCTCTGCTGTCAGCGTCCCCGGATTGGCCTCCACGGTGTATTCCACCAGATCCTCCGTCACGAAATGCTGCGCCAAAGCAGCCAAGATCCGTTCTAGCTGATCCAGTGCCAACACCGTCGGCGTTCCCCCGCCAATAAAGATCGTCTTTGGCCGCCAAGCCAAACGCCCGCTCACCAGCGCGATCTCCTGGCACAATGCTGACGCATACCGCTCCTGCAGCCCCTCCGAAATGCCGCCAAAACTTACGAAATCACAATACCGACACTTCTGCCCGCAAAACGGCACATGCACATAGATCGCCCCGCTCTGACTCATACGCCCCACCCCCTATAGAACAAAAGCCGACACCCCTAGGCACCGGCTAAAAAAGAAATAAAAAATCTTGTTCTGTTTTGCTCGCTCAAAAGCGCCTCGCCGCCAGGTAAAACCTGGCGACCATCTAACCGCAGATGAGAAAGACAGCGGCACCATAACGCACCTTCGCGTCCTCTATCCACATCAGAGCAATAAGAAGGCGCTCCCAGGCCAAGCCTAATCTTCCAGCTGCAAAACAGCCATGAACGCTTCCTGCGGGATCTCCACGCTGCCGACCTGCTTCATGCGCTTTTTGCCTTCTTTTTGTTTTTCCAGCAGCTTGCGCTTCCGGCTGATATCACCGCCATAGCATTTGTCCAAGACGCTCTTACGCAAAGCTTTGATGGTTTCCCGGGCAATGATTTTATTGCCGATAGCTGCCTGGATGGGCACTTCGAACATCTGCCGCGGAATGATCTCCCTAAGCTTCGCCACCAGTGCTCGTCCGCGGCTGTAGGCCTTATCTTTGTGGATGATACAGGACAGCGCATCCACCACCTCGCCATTGACCAGGACATCCAGCTTGACCAGATTGGACGGTTTGTAACCGATCATTTCGTAGTCCAGAGAAGCACAGCCTTTGGTCCGCGTTTTCA
>CABVBB010000419.1 GCA_902496505.1 uncultured Peptococcaceae bacterium | reverse complement strand
GAAACGTGGTAAGAAATGATGCGGTTTATTTAATGAGTGTCGAATATTGTCAAGCCGCTAACCATTTGTTATAATATTTTTTAGTATCAAATTTGAAAGCTTATAGGAAGTAAAGTATTACTTGGAAGGCGGGACAAAAATGAAACTGGAACATTTGAAATATTTTAGTGATATAGAAGAAGGCCTGTCGATCAATACATTAAGTGACATGATGCATATTTCGCAGCAGGGTCTCAGTGCGGCGATCCAAAAATTAGAAATGGAAATGGACTGTCAGCTGCTGGAACGGACGGGCAAAGGGGTCTACTATACAGAATCAGGAAGAGAATTGGCTTATTATACTAAGATGTATTTGGAAAAAGTCAGGGAGATCAAATTGAAGCAGCATCCTGTAGAAGGAAGGATATTTTTGCCCATCACCCCCTGTATCATTCCCGGGCTGATGAATCGCATATTAGGTTTATACATGAGAGAAAATCCTGCGGTTGAGTTGAATTTTACGTACAGCAGTTCTGTAGAAAAATGCTTGGAGTATATTTTGAATGGTGAAGCGGAGATCGCTATTGGCTTCAATCTTTTGGCGGCGAGAGAACCTGTTAAGGATATTGTGGGCTATATTGAAGAAAGAGGCTGTTCTTTTATCAGTTTCAGGCGGATGGAGTGTTATATAGAGTGCGCCCAAGATTTTCTGCCGAATCAAAAAACCATTTATTTGCAGGAATTAAGTAATTACAGCTTGATCGCCAATTCTTATACAGAAGAGAATGTGATCAATACACTTTTGGAGAAATGCCGCTGCACTTCACGGCTGATCTATGAGCACAATCAAGATCTTTATTTGGCGCGTTTAAGCGCCCGTGAAGGCTATGGCATGGCTATCCGCAACAGCCGCAAACCAGAACATGTGGATCAATTGATGCAGGTGATACTTAAAGATGAGATCGAAATAGAGTACGGTTATATCGTTAAGCAGGAAGCCATTCATTCACCGGCTGTTCAGAGGTTGGTCGCAATGCTGTTAGATTAAGGACAGGTTCTCTTTGCCGCTCCCATCTGGGAGCGGCTGTTTGGCGTGGGCGCAAAAAATTTTGGCAGGCGTGGGGGGAAGGGAAAAAGGACTTGCTATTCATAAAACGCCCTAATGATTATAATAAAGCCATCGATAAGACTGCGGTTTTAATATAGCCTGACACCTGGCCGACCGGTAGGCCTGAGGGTGCTGGCCGAGCAAGTGGCAACAGGAAAATGAGATGAAAACGAGGTGCTTAGAGATGGCAGAGAGTACGATCCCTGCGGAACAACAGGGCAGAAAAAAGATGGACACCAATACCAAAATAAAATGGGCCCTTACCATTATTGTTCCTTTGATTTTGTTTTTGATCCCTTATAGCGGGTTTTATACCTATAAAGTAAAAATGTTTTTCGTCATCACGGTTTTTGGACTGTTTGTAATTGCTTTTGAGTTTTTTCATATAGCCGTCATGGCGGCGCTTTTGCCGGCGTTGTGGGCGATATTTCAGGTCGCACCAATGTCAGTGGTCATGGCGCCTTGGACTGGCACAACAATGTATCTATGCTTAGGCGCATTCCTTTTAGCAGCGACTTTGGAAGAATCGGGTCTGTTGAAACGTATATCGTATTGGATCATGTCTAAAACAGGTGAGAACTATGCGGCTTTGCTATTTGGACTCTTTGGGGCTGGAGTTGTTATCACTGTTTTGACTTTTGGCTCGGGTTATATCGTCATGGCAGCGTTGGGTTATGGTTTGTGCCGGTCGCTTAACATCATGGGTACACGGATGTCGGCAGCGATCGCTATGGTTTGTATGCTAGGCACGTGCTCTGCGAAATGCTTCACTTATTGTGCGACGACGTATGCGATCATCATCGGCATGGCGAAGGATCTGTTGGCTGATTTTGATGTCAATGTTTTTCAGGCGATCGGGCACAACTGGCCTATGGCGCTGGTCTCTTTAGTAACGATTGCGGTCATTGTCAAATGGTATAAGGCAGATCGTCCTTTAAATGGCAAGGCATATTTCAAAGAGGAGTTAGAAAAATTAGGGCCGATTTCGCATCGGGAAAAGGCCAACATTTTAATTTTGTGTTTGGTTGTCGGTTTCCTTTTGACCAATCCTATTCACCATTTGGATTCTGCTTATGGGTTTATGATCTTTCCATGGCTGATTTTCTTACCTTTCATTAATGGTGCGACTGTGGAGTGCTTCAAAAACATGAACTGGGGCATGATCTTCTTTATGGCGGGCTGCATGGCTATCGGTACGGTCGCCAGTTCTTTAGGCTTTGGCACACTGATCAATGATGTTTGTGTACCGATGTTTGAAGGCAGAAACAACATTTTCTACATTTTTGGGATGGTCTTCTTGATCGTCTTTGTGCTCAATTTCTTGATGACGCCGCTGGCCATTTGGGCGCTGCTCACTGAGCCATTGATGCAGATCGCAATAACGTTGAATATGGATCCCAGACCGTTTGTTTATGCACTGATCCATTGTGCGGAGGCCATCATCCTGCCATATGAATATGTGCCTTACTTGACGATCTATGCCTTTGGGATGATGAGCATGGTCGATTTTATCAAGATGAATATTGTTCGATGTATCATCTATGTGATCGGTTTTATGGCATTATTGGTGCCATATTGGTATTTGATCGGTGTGATCAAGCCGCTGGTTTAATGGATGAGCAAAAATGGCAAGGGCAGGTTTCTGCTCTCGCCATTTTTGATGTTAGGAAGCGGTATAAGGAAAGGTCTCGTGCAGATAGGATAAGAGCGTGGCCAAGGGCTGGCTGGTGGGATCAGATCCCGGTGCGAGCACATAGCCGCCATAGATATGAAAGGCACAGCGGAGCGGGACCCTTTGCAGATTGGGATTGTTGTTGTA
>CABVBB010000418.1 GCA_902496505.1 uncultured Peptococcaceae bacterium | reverse complement strand
GTCAGCGTGCTGACCTCCATGACCTTATCGGCCGCCTTCTGCGGGACGAAGGCATAAAGCAGACGCTTAGCCTGCGACTTCAGCGTATCCCGGCTGGAAAGCATATAGACTGACAAAATGATGCCGATGATGACATTGAACAGCGTTTGGAAGACTCCTGCTGTAAAGCCGACGATCTGCGGCATCGTGTAGCTCAAAAGATTGGCCGCTGAATTGATCAGCGCCTTGATCTCCTGCTCCAGCTTGGAAAAATCGATGCTGTGCAGCTGGAATCGTTCGCTGAGCGTATAGACCAACTGCTCCAAGTTCGCAATATAAGTGCCGATATTGGTGATCAGCATGCTGATGCTGTTGACCACCTCGGGAATGATGAACGAGGTGATCGCACCGATGATCGCTAAGCAAAGCAGATAGGCTCCCAAAAGTGCGATCGGCTTGACCCATTTGCGGCTGCGCGCGGTCTTCGCTAAGGGCAGGAGTGCCCGCGTGAACGCACTATAAGGGATATTGAGCACAAAAGCGATGACAAATCCGATAAAGAACGGGCTGAGCAGCCCCAAAAGCATAGATGCCCACTGACTGATGGTATCTACCTTGATCACCGCAACCACTAAAGCCAGTGCAAACGCAATGAGCAATAGACAGCTGCGAAACATTTTCTTATCCATACCGCTCTCCTTTTATCCTGATGATTAGTCTTCGCTGATCTCCAGCGCCTGCTTGCCGCAATATTTGACGCAAATGCCGCACAGGACGCATTTTTCCCGATCCACTGTCGGTGCCTGCATACCACTCTGGCTCAAAGCACCCTGCGGACAAAGCTTGACCGATGGGCAAGGATGATTTTGCGGACATTTGTTAAGATCAACTGTTAATTTTCTCATAAATTTTTCTCTCCCTCTATGCTAATGACGATACTGGACATTATACCATGATTTAAGACGATATAAAATGGTGAGTATGTTGACCATGCATACGATCGACTCTGTGATCCATCAATTTCCGGCCAATATGCTGATAAAGCCACTTTTTACAAACGGACAGTGATTGGCTGTGCCCAACCAAAAAAGCATCTGGCGAAAAATAAAGGCCAAAATCCTGAACGATGCCTAGACTACATAGACCGGCAGCCACTGCCAACTGCGCTGCTGGATAAGTTGACAGACAGCTGGCGTATGGTAGTCCAAAAGAACCGTGGCTTCAAGATAAGGTCGTTATGTTGACACCTCCTGCAAAATCATGTTATACGGTATTTTTTCTGCCCGCAGCACATTAATCCTGCCTATATGTATAAATTGGCAGCCCTGCCTCATACTAAATGCTAAAGAAAGAAGGTGACGCTATGGCCATCAGCAAAAACGTCGACGCCAATATCGCTGTTTTTCAGAAGCGTCTTGACTGCGAGCATAATTTTGATATCGTCTACCGCACGCTGATCATCGGTGGTAAGCAAGCCTGCATGTTTTTTATCGATGGCTTCATCAAAGATGATATCGTCACCAAGATCATGGAGCATTTTTATCTGCTGGATGATCCAAAGCTCTTGGCAAGTGCGCACACTTTTTCCCACCATTGCATACCCTATTGTGAAGTCGGCCTTAATGATGATGTCGAGTCCCTTTTGACCAATATCCTCTCTGGCATGCTGATCCTTTTCGTCGAAGGCTTTGATAAAGCCGTCGAGATCGATGCCCGCACCTATCCGCAGCGTTCGACCTCTGAGCCGGATAAGGACAAGACCTTTCGCGGTTCCCGTGACGGCTTCGTAGAAACACTGGTGCTCAATACAGCGTTGATCCGCCGCCGCATCCGTTATCCTGGTCTCTGCGTAGAGCATATGCAGCTGGGCGAATTATCCAAAACAGATATTGCCCTCTGCTATATCGGCAGCCGCTGCGATCAACAACTTTTGAACACCATCCGTGACAAGATCCAGACCAGCCATATCCAGGCCTTGACGATGAATCAAGAGACCTTAGCCGAAGTTCTGCTGCCGCATAAATGGTACAATCCTTTTCCTAAATTCAAATATACTGAGCGGCCTGATACGGCGGCTGCCCAGCTTTTAGAAGGCGATATCGTCCTCTTGGTAGACAACTCGCCCCAGGCGATGATCCTGCCAGTGACCTTGTTTGACATCGTGGAGGAAGCCAATGATTATTATTTCCCGCCGCTGACGGGGACGTATCTGCGGCTGACCCGCCTTTTTACCGCCCTTTTCACGCTGCTCTTCACGCCGCTGTGGCTCTATTTCTTGTCCAATCCTCAGCTCATTCCGCCATGGCTCAGCTTCATCACCCTCAAGGAAACACCGCAGGTGCCTGTCATCGTCCAGCTCATCCTCCTGGAATTGGCCATCGACGGCCTGCGTCTGGCCTCGCTGAATACCCCCAATATGCTGACCACTTCTCTCAGTATGATCGGTGCCATCGTCGTCGGAGATTTCGCAGTGCAGTCAGGCTGGTTTTCACCAGAGACCATGCTCTATATGGCTTTCGTTGCTATAGCCACCCACACTCAGCCTGGCTACGAATTAGGCTATGCGTTGAAATTCATGCGGCTGATGCTCTTGATCCTCACGGCCCTCTTCCCGATCTGGGGCTTTTGGTTGGGGATAGGATTGATCTTTGTCATCCTATTGTCCAACAAAACTATTGGCCGCAAGAGCTACCTCTATCCACTCATCCCCTTCAACTATAAGGATTTAAGAAAAAAGTTCTGCGCATCAAGATCGATTGAAAACAAACGCCCGCCCGCTCAACAGGTGATCGTGTTGAGCGGGCGGGCGTTTATATTATCTTTCCGATAAATAGGTCAAATCAATATTAAAAATTCTGTAGCAGCTATCATAATTTACTTTATTTGATCCACGCCACCAGTTGAGCGGATAGGATAGACTTTGTCTTAAATCTCCAGTATCTCTCA
>CABVBB010000417.1 GCA_902496505.1 uncultured Peptococcaceae bacterium | reverse complement strand
GAATGCCAGGCACATGATATGGACCTGATCTCCATGGTGGCGCCGACTTCCCAGGAACGGGCAAAGATGATCGCTGCTGAAGCAGAGGGCTTCCTCTACTGCGTGTCTTCGCTGGGGGTGACTGGTGTGCGCAGTGAGCTGAGCACCGCCATCGGCGAACTGATCGCGCAGGTCAAGCAGGTGAAGGATATTCCCTGCGCTATCGGCTTTGGTATCGCGACACCGAAGCAGGCGCAGGAAATGGCGGCTATTGCTGACGGTGCTATCGTGGGCAGCGCTGTCGTGCGTTTGATCGCGGAGCATGGTCAGGAGAGCGTGCCGTATGTGACGGAATATGTGCGGCAGATGAAGGCGGCTGTACGCCAAGTCTAGCAGCGGCAGGGAGTACGCTCCCTGCTTAGCACTTGATAACATTGAAAATTGTGGAATATGTTACGATAAAAAGAAGGAGATGGGCAAAATGCGGATCAAAAAATTATTAGCAGTGTTTTTGCTGGGGACGCTGATCATGGGTCTGACTGGCTGTGCTACAGACAAGGGAAATCAGCAGGAGGCCTCTTCCGGTGAGGGAGAGCGCCTGGCCGGTCAAACGGTAGCGATCGCAACGCCTTATTTGACGTCAGCAACGACGAAGATGATGGTGGAGGAACTGGAGACGGGCTTGGCAGCCGCTGGTGTGGAGACGAATACCGTGGGCACGGCGGATTATGCGGAATTGGCCAATCGTCTGGAGGATCTGGTGACGATGCAGGTGGATGCGCTGGTACTGGTGAGCGTGGATGTAACGGAGATCCAGACGCAGGTGCAGCACGCCATCGATGCGAAGATCCCTGTTTTCGGCGTGGACAGCGGCTATATCGAAGGGATGCAGGTGAATGCGACCAGTGACAATTACGCGATGGGGGAATTGATGACGAATTATCTGTTCCATGATCTGATGCACGATGAAGGGACCGTGGTGGCGCTGACGCACCGGCCTCATCCTGGGGTGATCAAGCGGTCGGAGGCATTCGATGCGCTGCTGGCAGAATACCCCGACATCACGCTGCTCACCGAACAGCATGTGGATGTGCCGAATCAGGTGGAGAATGCACGGCAGCTGACGGAAAATCTCTGCCTGTCTTATCCTCAGAAGGGCGATATCACCGCCATTTGGTGCGGATGGGATGAGGCGGCCATTGGCGCGGCTCAGGCCCTTAAGGACAACGGTCGGGAAGAGATCATGGTCATCGGTGTGGATGGCAATGAACAAGCGGTGGCGCTGATCGAGCAGGGGAGCAATCTGGTAGCCACAGTGGCGCAGGATTTTGACGGGATGTGCAGCATCGTGACAGCCGATGTGACGGCCCTGCTCAAGGGGCAGACCATCGAGACCGGGGAGAAATATGCACCGGGCAAATTGATCGTTCGCGAAGAACAGTAAAGGAGGGAGCCGCTATGGCGCTTTTGGAGATCCGGGGGCTAAGCCATCGCTTTCAGCAGAATAAGGCCTTGGATGAGGTGAGCCTGACGGTGGAGGCAGGCGAGGTGCACGCCTTGGTCGGTGAAAACGGAGCGGGCAAATCGACGCTGATCAAGCTTTTGGGCGGTATTTATCCTTGGCAGCAGGGCGAACTCCTCTGGCAGGGCGAGCCGCTGACGCTGACCAGCCCTCAGCAAAGTCTGGCGGCGGGCATCCAGATCATCCACCAGGAGCGTCAGCTGATCCCGTCTTTCACCGCAGCTGAAAATATGGTCCTGGGGCTTGCGCATGAGCAGCGGGGATTTAGGATCCGACGGCGGCAGATGGAGGCCAAATGTCAGGCGCTTGTGGACGAATGGGGCATCCATTTGGATGTGCGGCAGCCGGCCAGCGCCCTGTCGCCGGCGGAGAAGACTATGGTGGAGGTGGCACGGGTACTTTTGCGGCCGTGTCGGCTCTTGATCCTCGACGAACCAACAGCGTCGCTGACTGATCGGGAAACGGCGGTGCTCTTTAACGTGATCGAACGGCTGCGTCAGCAGGGGACGGCGATCCTTTATGTTTCGCATCGGCTGGAGGAGGTCTTCCGTCTCAGCCAGCACATCACAGTGCTGCGCAACGGCCGCCGGGCTGCGACGCTGGCGACTGCGGAGACCAGCAAAGCGCAGCTCATCAGGCTGATGACCGATGTGCGCTTGGAGCAGCCATTCGTCTACCATCCGCTTACGGGCGAAGCGCTGCTCACAGTGGAGGGGCTCTCCGATGCAGCCGGCGTGGTCAAGGAAGCGTCGTTTGCGGTGCACAGCGGGGAGATCTTGGGCATCTTCGGCCTGGCAGGCAGCGGCCGCACGGAGCTATTGGAAAGTCTCTACGGCTTCCGGCCTCTGAAAAAAGGCAATGTGATGCTTGGCGGGCAGCGCCATCAGCCTGCGCCCGCCCGTTCGCTGGCGCGGGGAATGGTGCTCATCAGCGAGGATCGGCTGAGCAAAGCCTTGATCCGGCACTTGAGCGTAGCAGATAATCTGCTTCTGTCCGCGCTGGGGCGTTACAAGAAAGCTGGCATTTTTGACCGGCGCACGGCCCGCGCGGATAGTGAACGGCTGCTCCGTCAGCTGGCGATCAAAACGCAGAGCCTGTCTCAGCCGGTAGGGGAACTTTCCGGCGGCAATCAGCAGAAGGTCGTCTTTGCCCGGGCGCTCCTGACGCACCCGCAGGTGTGGCTGTGCGATGAACCGACCCAGGCCATCGATGTAGGCGCGCGGGCTGAGATCCACCGTCTGCTCAGGGCGCAGGCAGACGAGGGACGGGCGGTGGTCTTCGTTTCCTCAGATCTGGAGGAGACGCTGGCGCTCTGCGACCGGCTGGTGGTCATGGCCTATGGCCGCACAGTGGGGATCATGGAAAATAACGAATTGACAGCAGAGGCGGTATTGGCCCGCTGCTATGGAGAGGAGGAGGCAGGG
>CABVBB010000416.1 GCA_902496505.1 uncultured Peptococcaceae bacterium | reverse complement strand
TTCCCATGACCTATCATTATGCCAATTTTTTAGGGCTGAGCACCGAATGGGCTGATAATACTTTAACAGTAACAAAAGTGACTAGCTACGTCGATAATCCGAATTGTTTCGAAAAAAAAGAGGGCAATAAAAATAAATATACCGCAGCTGTTTCCACGGCAAACATTGTGGTCAATGGCAAAGCTATTGATAACCGCAAAGAAGAATATCCCTTATTGGTCTTTCGAGATATCACCTATTTCCCATTGACATGGCGTTTTGCTGTGGAAGAGTTCGGCTGGAACTATACTTTTGATGCCAAAAACGGCTTAGAGATCAAAAGTAAACCAGACATTGAGATCTACGGAAAATCAGAACGCTACGTCATAGATGGTGATGTTGCAGTTGGTTATCCCAGCAATACTTATGATGATAAGTACACCTTTACGTATAAAATCGGCGATGCTGCTGAAAAAGAATTTAGTTTGAAATCCCAGCTTATGGATGGAGACTATTACTTCAATAGCCTCGCTGATGAAAACGGCTATGCGCCATTTGATACTTATGCCAAACCCTCCATAGAGGGCAATATTTTGACCCTGCCCAGCGTGCGGCAAGACCTCCAAGGCAACAAAGAAAACCTGATCATCAAGATCGATTTCATCCAAGGCACCATCATCAGCAAGACCCCAGTAGAGCGTGTTCCCGTCTCAAAATAGAGCATGATATCAGAAACAGCCATCCATCGTTTTCTCCCGAAAATGATAGGATGGCTGTTTCTTTTTTTGTATGGCCCCCCTCGGCCTGAACGTTTAGGCAGAGGGAGTTTTGATCTCTTTATACTTCCTCGTCGATGGATTCAAAATCCGTCTGGGCGTATTGCAGAACGCTCACTAAAGCGGCTTCTCCACAGTCGTGGATGAATTGCTCTTCGGCTTGGCGGATGATCTCCGTGCCGTCTGGAAAGACGCTCTGGGCGAAGCGGCTGTAGCCTTGGTAATAATGGCCGCAGTGGTAGGCCCAGCTGCGCTTGCCACCAGCTGGCGGCGCCACGGGATAGAGCGCAGCGTCCTGGAAGATCATATCGTAGCAAGGCGCATCATGCAGGGTGCTTTTGAGCACAAAGCCCAAGTCAGCATTGAAGCCCCGCACGATACCGCGATCGATCTGCGGACAATAGCAGAGACCGCACTCTACCAGATCCATTTCCCGAAAGACCTCCTGCCAAGCGCAGCGGGTGATCTCCAGCTCACAGTCTGGCCCCTCGCCTACACTGCGGGAGTCATTGGGCAAGGTGAAGTTGATCTCTCCATAGGCCATGTAGGTGCTGTAATCCAAGGGTCTATCATCACGCAGCGCCCGCAGAGCCATCCGGCGGCCACGCTGCTCGGCGATATACTGGGTGGCTTTGACGAAGCAGGTCTTGCCCCGCTCGCCATGCCGCTCGGTAAAGGCGCGGTAAAAAGCGCCGATCAGATAAGCGTGCTGCCGCTCGTTCAGTGTCCCTGGTGCTGTTTTCTCCATAGGATCGTCTCCTTTTTAGTCGATATGCTTGGTATTGAGCACGCGGATCGCATTGAGGATGGCGATGACCGCGACGCCGACATCAGCGAAGACTGCTTCCCACATGGTCGCCATACCCAGTGCACCCAAGAGCAGCACTGCTAATTTGACGCCAATGGCAAAAATGATATTCTGCTTGACGATGCGCAGGGTGCGTTTGGAAATTTTGATAGCGGTGGCGATCTTGGACGGCTCATCGTTCATAATGACCACGTCCGCCGCCTCGATAGCGGCATCCGATCCCAAACCGCCCATTGCGATGCCTACGTCAGCCCTCGCTAAGACCGGTGCATCATTGATGCCGTCTCCAGTGAAGGCCAGCGTGCCTTTAGGCGATTTGCCAGCCAAAAGCTGCTCCACTTCATGAACTTTGCCGTCGGGCAAGAGCTCGGTATAGACCTGATCCAGTCCCAATTCTTTGGCGACGTGCTCACCCACAGCTTTGTTGTCGCCGGTGAGCATGACAGTCTGCTTGACGCCGCAGGCGCGCAGATCACTAATGGCCTGCTTGGCGTCGGCTTTGATCTGGTCGGAGATCAGGATATAGCCGGCATACTGCCCATCGATGGCGACATGAACGGCTGTGCCGATGAGTTCACTTTGATCATAGGCGATTCTCTCCCGGCGCATCAGCTTGGCATTGCCCGCCAAGACCGTGCGGCCATCGATCACTGCCCGCACACCGTGACCGGCGATCTCTTCAGAATCCCCGATGCGATTCCAATCCAAAGCACGGCTATACGCTTCCAGCAGGGATTTGGAAATGGGGTGATTGGAAAAACTCTCTGCATAAGCGGCATTTTCTAAAAGTGTTTCACGTGAAACATTGTTGGCCGGATGGATCTCGGTCACTTTGAAAACGCCTTCAGTCAATGTACCCGTCTTATCGAAAACAGCGATCTCCAGATTGGCCAAGGCTTCCAGATAGTTGCTGCCTTTGACCAATACGCCGCATTTGGAGGTCGCCCCCAGACCGGCGAAGAAGCTTAAGGGCACGGAGATCACCAAGGCGCAGGGGCAAGAGATGACGAGGAAGATCAGCGCTCTGTAGATCCAGTCGTTCCACTGGGCACCAGCCACCAATAGGGGCGGGATGACGGCCAAAAGCGCGGCGATACAGACCACGATGGGGGTATAATAGCGCGCAAACTTGGTGATGAAGTTCTCGGCCTCTGCTTTCTTGCTGCTGGCGTTTTCCACCAGATCCAAGATCTTGGCCACTGTGGAATCGCTGTAGACTTTGGTCACCTCGATGACTAAAGGACTGTTCAAATTGACGCTGCCGCTGAGTACGCTCGCTCCGCGGCTCATTTCCCGCGGCGCGGACTCGCCGGTCAGAGCGATGGTATCCATCATGGATGTACCCTCGACAACGATGCCGTCC
>CABVBB010000415.1 GCA_902496505.1 uncultured Peptococcaceae bacterium | reverse complement strand
GCAGGATGGCGAGCATTTGGCTGAAGCCTTTGCTGAGCCTTTTGATGTGGTCTTAGTCGATGCGCCTTGCTCTGGGCTGGGCGTTCTGGGCCGCCGGGCGGACGCTCGCTGGAGCAAGCAGCTTGAGGATATCGGCGCGCTCAGTCATTTGCAGCAGTCTATTCTGCATCAAGCGGCGCAGGTGACCAAAGCAGGCGGGACATTAGTCTACAGCACCTGCACGATGACCGAAGAAGAAAATCAGCAGGTGGTCGAGCGTTTCTTAGCTGAGCACGAGGATTTTGAATTAGACGAAGGGCTGACCGCCTGCTGGTCTGATCAGCGTCCGCCAGCAGGCATGGTGCAGTTCCTGCCGTTTAACGATCACATGGATGGCTTTTTTATCGCGAAATTTCGGCGTAAAGGGTGAGACGATGACAATAGAATTACGGTCTTGTAATTTGGCAGAGATGGAGCAGGTTGTCGCAGAGTTGGGACAGCCTGCTTTTCGCGCCAAACAGCTTTTTGAGTGGGTGCACAAAAAGGGCGTCAGTCAATTTGAGCAGATGAGCAATTTGGGCAAGAGCTTCCGGCAGGACTTAGCAGAACGCTCTCTGCTGGACAACGTTCATTTGGTGCGCAAGCAGGTCTCCCGTGACGGCACGGAGAAATTCCTGCTGGCGCTGGCAGATGGTGAATATATCGAGTGTGTGCTGATGCGCTATCGCGGCGATCAGAGCAAGCAGCGCAATACGCTCTGCGTATCCAGCCAAGTCGGCTGCGCCATGGGCTGCACGTTTTGCGCCACAGGCTTGGGCGGATTGGTGCGCAATCTGACCGCCGGAGAGATATTGGGGCAGATCTATTTGGTCAATGAAGAATTGGCCAAAGAAGGCGATCCTTTGAGCATTGGCAATGTTGTCTTTATGGGTATGGGCGAGCCCTTGCTCAATCTGGAAGCGGTACTCAAGGCCATCGAGCTGCTCAATGATGAAAAAGGGCAGCATATCAGCATCCGGCGCATCACCGTTTCCACCTGCGGCATCGCGCCCAAGATCATCGAGCTGGCCGAGCGGCAGAAGGATATCGTTCTGGCGATCTCTCTGCACGCGCCCAATGATGCGCTGCGCTCGGAGATGATGCCCATTGACCGGACGTACGATTTGGGGCAGCTGATGGAAGCCTGTCGGACGTATGAACGGCTGACCCATAAGCGGCTTTCGTTTGAATATGCGCTGATCAAAGGTGTCAACGATCAGCCAGAGCATGTCAAGCAGCTGGCCGAGCTGCTCAAAGGTCTGGACTGCCACTTGAATATCATCCCTGTTAATCCTGTGATCGAAAATACCGGCTACGTCAAGCCGGATCATAAGCATATCCAATCCTTTGTCGCTCAGCTGGGCCGCGCTGGTCTCAATGCCAGCATCCGCGAAGAAAAAGGCGCTGATATCGACGGCGCCTGCGGACAACTGCGGGGCAAAGAGATCGAACGGTCATAAAAAAACCACCAGGCATTTTGTTTTGTCTGGTGGTTCTTTTATGATGGGTCAGTTGATGCCTTGGTAAAGGATGATCTCTAAGAGGGAGGACAAAATATTATTTTGCGTGATCAGCATAAAATCAGGTCCGTCTGCACAGCGGCTGATCTGCAGCGCCTGAAGGACGGCCACTTTGTGATGTTTTTCCGGCTGGAGTTTGACCGCATACTCTTTATCATTGATCTGTAGGGTGACGGTATAGCTCGCCTCTAAAGGCTCGGTGTGTGCTTTCATGAACAAGGTTTGCTGGAGTTTTTCGTACTGATCGTCACTTGAAATTCTGGTGATCATGGTTAGCTTCCTCACTTTTTATAGGATTCGGCATCACTTGAAAGAAAATGCTGCGCATGGTATACTATTTACGCGGCTTTTTCTTTCAATAAAGGATGCCGTGGTTGAGGGAGCAGCGAACGACTGTGGTAGGGAGTTGCTGCTTCCTTTTTTAGTTTCTGAGCTCATCTTTCAGTTTTTTGATCCCACGGCGAATGGCTTCCGTTTTGGCAACTTGCTCCTGAGCACAGTACTGTGCCAGAATAGCCTCACATTCTGCGTCTAAACGAACATGAGTGAACATGAGTGGAAATCCCCTTGGGATTATCTGTCGAACGGCCCATCTTCTTTTTTGGGGCAAACTTGCCACCTCACTTTATGGCGCCCAAATATATCCTATACTTATGGCGCCATAAAGTCAAGATAAAAGTGAAAAATTTGTTGTGTGGTTGTTGATTTTAACAGCAGTATTTCAAGAGAAAACTATCGATAGTTGTTTTTAAGAAAGCAAATACTTATAAAAATACTCGCCAAGCAAAATGCCTGGCGAGTATTTTAGTTTCTGAGCTCATCTTTCAGTTTTTTGATCCCACGGCGAATGGCTTCCATTTTACTCACATGCTCTTGTTCGCAGTACTGCGTTAGGATGTTTTCACATTCTGCGTCTAAGCGGACATGAGTGGAAATTCCCTTGGGATTATCTGTTGGACGACCCATCTTCTTTTTTTCAGGCAATAGGTTCACCTCACTTATGTAGCCCATAGTTATACTATAACGTTATGTGGCCCAAAAGTCGAGTTGAAAATATAGGAGCCACGTTTTTTTCTAATAATGTTGAAGAAAAGTGAGGCTTTGTTTATAATGGTTAATAGAATAAGAATGTTAAACTAAACCGATCGGCTAGAGAATGAATGGAGGTTTTTGATCATGGCAAGATATCAAGTGATTTTTAGTCCAACAGGCGGGACGCAGAAGGCAGCGGAGCTTTTGACAGCTGCTTGGCCGGATGTACAGACGGTGGATCTCTCTGACCGGACGCAGGATTTCAGCCAATTCTCTTTTCAAGAGGATGATGTCTGTCTGGTAGCCGTGCCGTCCTATGGCGGGCGAGTGCCCGGTATAGCAGCAGAGCGCTTAAAG
>CABVBB010000414.1 GCA_902496505.1 uncultured Peptococcaceae bacterium | reverse complement strand
GATCGACTTTGCTGCCACAGTAGCAGCTCTAGGCGGCGTACGGATGCCTGCTCAGTGCGAAGGCGCGCCTGTCTATCAAATCTTAGCGGAAGAATTCTAATTTAGCAAATAGCAAAATGGAGAGTGGTCGCTGGCGGAGGACCGCTCTCCATTTTACATACTATCGCTCAAGGAGGCGCTGATAATGGAGGATTTGACTTACCAGGCAGGCCAACGGCTGGATATGCTCAAAAGCCGGACCAGACGCTGTGTCTGCAAGTACTGCGGCGGCAATTTACGCCTGAAACGCATTATTTTCAGCAATTACGAAGAAGCTCGCGTGGATATCTTCTGTGAGGACTGTGATCGGATCGAATTCGGCACAGAACCGGAGATCTATCTCAGTGCGAAATATTTCGTGGAGGAGACAGGCTTCAACTGCTTTGCCGATCTGGATGACAATGAGCGCACGAAGCAGATGAATATTGCTAAAGTCTGTGAACTGATGAGCTGGCAGGATCTCAATTTGGGCATCCTGGACAAAACTGGCTTTCAGGTGCCTTTGGCCCTGAACGATCATTTTCTGGGTGAATGCATCACCCTCAAGGAGCGGGATCTGCCGGACTGCGACACCATTGAGGACAAAATTGCCGTGGATGGTGATTGAGATGACAGACTTTATACTAGAAACAGCCGGCTTATGCTGTCGGATGGGTAAGCGCTATCTGCTCAAGGATATCACCTGGCAGGTGAGGGCCGGTGAGCACTGGGTCGTCTACGGGATGAACGGCAGCGGCAAGACCACGCTTCTAAGCATCGCCGCAGGCTTTAAGCACTACACCGCAGGCTCTCTGCGCGTATTTGGTGAAAATTATCAAGACGGCAATGTCCTGGCGCTGCGCAAAAAGATCGGTTTTGTCAGCAGTTCGTTTTTCGATGGGCTGTATTCGCGGGAGAGCATCCTGGATATCGTCCTGAGCGCCAAGACTGGCGGTCTCAGCGTCGATAGCGGCATCACCCTAGCTGACGCCATCTTTGCCCAAAAGCTGCTCAAAAGCCTCAATCTGGGCGATAAGCTCACGCGGCAATTCGATATGCTCTCCAAAGGCGAACGGCAGAACGTCCTCATCGCCCGGGCACTGTTCAACCGCCCTCAGCTTTTGATCCTGGACGAGCCCTGCAACGGCTTGGATGTCTACAATCGGGAATATCTGTTCAACACTTTGGAATCCTTATCCCCCCAGGTCACGCTCATTTACGTGACCCACTATACCGATGAGATCAGTCCCCTCTTTGGCAAAACACTGCTTCTTAAAAACGGCGCTGTCTTTGCCCAAGGCGAAACGCAGACACTTTTTACTGATGAGACCATCAGCCGCCTCTTAGGCTATCCGGTGACCATCATCAGGGATACGGATGAGCGGCTGCACATCAAGCTGCAAGCACGCTCCGATGTCGCCGAGCTTTTGTATGGAGGTGACCTGTCATGACCGGCAGATTAAATTTTGTATTGCAGTTTCGTGATGCACAGGTCGCCGAAGATGTGCGCAAAAAAGCCGAATTAGGCTGGTTCGATATGGAATTCACCATGTATGGCACTGCCTATCACGACGGCGCAGAGATGTGCTACAAGATCAGCAGCGATGCTGGTCAGATCTACAGCTTTATTGAGCAGGCCAGTCACCAGCAGATCTTTTGCAGCAATGTCCTAACACTCACCAAGACCTGCGCCGTTCCCATGGGAATGAAAGACGAAATGGCGCTGTCCCTCAAAAAAGAACTGGCCTGCCGCCTGCGCAGCGCTTATCCCCAGGAATTATTCCTGCTGCTCAGAGAACTTGCCGCTGAGATCCGCACTGATGCAGCCTATCCCTACCTTATGGCCAAACGCGAAGCCCTGGAAGGCGTCTTTGACGACCGCCAGCTTCGATATTTTCAAGACCTTATCCAATACAGCTACAGCTGTCAAAAGTTGAGCGAAGCGCACTATCAGTCCCTTATGGCCTGGGTCCGCCGAGAATATCAATGCATGCTGGATAGCTTCGTCAGCAAGGACATTTTTGAAAAACATTTCTACGGCTTTGCCTACACCTCCGGCAATGGCTACCGCTACCTCCAGGACAGTCTGCCGGAATACATCTACCAGCGCAAGTTCGCCCTGGAGGAGCAAGGCATCTTTACCAGCCCCGTCTTGGCTGAGACGCTCTGGTACAATTACACCTACAGTTTGGCGGACTGCCGCCGAGACCACGAAAAGCTGCTCAAGCAGGCGCTCAACCAGTCTGACCTGCAACGCCTCAACGCTATTTTGGACAGCGCCGCAGATCTTGTACTATCTGACGCCTATCATCACGCGCTCCAGGGCATGGGTGAAAAAGCAGTATCCACTTTTAATCGTCACCTGGGCCACTGGGGGCTCCGCCCCTTGCTTTAGCTCACCCTTGACGCCCCCTTCCTGCTGTGGCAGAATAAAAGCAGCTGTTCATGCCCCAAAGGTGGTGATGCCTATGTTGGAATACTTTGACACGCTTTGGTCGGTGAGCCCGCGGGCGGCGGAGGAGGAGATCGCGCAGCTTCAGGCTCAGCTTACGGCTGCTGGTTTTCCGTCAGTCTGGCTGCCTGCCGCCTATCTGGACCTGCTCAGAGAGAGCAATGGCGGCGATTTTGCCAAGGGCGCGCGGGAATACCAATTCTTTTCTGCGGAGGAAGTTTTGGAGAATTACGAGGCTTACCAGTTCGCCCGGTATATGCCCTTTGCTTTTCCCTTCGCTACGGATGGCTGCGGCCATTTCTATGTCTTTGACCTGAGAACGCACGACGAAAGCGTTTATCTCGTCCATGCCGGCGATCTGGGCTGGCAGGAGGAGACGCGGCGCATTGCCGACGATCTGAGCGCTTGTCTCCGTCAGGAAGAGGCGCTGTAACGCACGATAAAAGCCGCAGGCTGA
>CABVBB010000413.1 GCA_902496505.1 uncultured Peptococcaceae bacterium | reverse complement strand
AGGGATAGGCGTCGTGCGTTATCTCGTCTTGCCAGGCATTTCGCTGGGCTTGATGCAGAGCGGCCTGATCGCCCGAATGACCCGCAGCGCTATGCTGGATGTGCTGAACCAAAACTACATCCGCACAGCGCGTTCTAAGGGACTGCTGCCGACACAGATCAATTTCATCCATGCGCTGAAAAACGCCATGACGCCTATCATCACCGTTATTGGCTTTTCTCTGGCCGCACTGATCGGCGGGACCTGGATCATCGAGACGATCTTCAATATTCCAGGCATCGGCGCATTGGCCATCTCCGCTATCCTGCACAGGGATTATCCAGTCATTCAAGGATGCCTGCTCTTTTCGGTAGCGGTCTATCTGCTGGTCAATCTTTTGGTAGACATTTTGTATGCGTGGGTCAATCCCACTATTCGTTATCAATAAGGGGGGAGGCTCATCGTGAAAATCGGTCAACTTTGGCGAAAACAAAAAGCCAGCTGCATCGCACTGGCTGTCCTTGTGATCATTATTGCAGCAGCAATAGCTGCGCCGCTTGTCTATAACGACGGCCCGTTGGCGATGAATGCCGTGCAAAGACTGCAGGGGCCATCGTCTCTGCATTTGCTCGGTACGGATGAATATGGCCGAGACGTCCTTTCCAGGACTTGCTACGGCATACGCATCTCCATGTTCATCGGTCTGATTGTCGTCTTGCTCTCGACCATATCTGGCATTGCTGTCGGTCTGCTTTGCGGCTATTATCCAGCGGCAGACCGCATCATATCCCGCATACTGGATGGTCTGATGGCCTTTCCAGAGATCATCTTGGCGATCACGCTGGCAGCGATCTGGGGAGCAGGGACGGGCAATATCATTTTTGCGCTGACCTTTGCCTACTTCCCTAAAATGGCTCGCGTCGTCCGCGGCAGTGTGCTGGCGGCCAAAGAGCAGGAGTATGTTTTATCTGGCAAAGCGGCGGGGGCCAGCACAGCACATTTGATCCGGCGCTACATCCTGCCGGGCTGTTTATCACCGATCATCGTCCAGGCGACTTTTTGCTTCGCCTCGGCTGTTTTGTCCGAAGCGGCGCTGAGCTTTTTAGGCGTCGGCATCAAGGAACCTGCGCCCAGTTTAGGCAATATGGTCAGTGTGGGCCGCAGCTTTATGACCATCGCGCCCTGGATCATCCTGGCGCCAGGCGGCACGATCATGTTGATGGTCTTAGCGCTTAATATATTGGGAGATGGGCTGAGAGATGCCTTTGACCCTAAATATTGAGATATAACATAGAAGGATCAATTTAAGGAGGAGAACACAATGAAGAAAACGAAATGGATCAGTGCACTCTTGCTGCTGACTGTCCTCTTCACCGCAGGCTGCGGCCAAGCAAAGACTGAACAGCAGCCTGCCAATGAACCAGCCGCATCCAGCGAGGGACCAACAGCCGGAGGCAAAGTTGTCGTGGCCATCTCCAATTCCCCATCCTGCCTGGATGGAGACAGCGTGACCACACAGGAAGTCAATGACATCATGAACCATGTTTACGAAGGCTTGTTTGAGTTCAATGCCAGCTATGAACCAGTCCCTCAGCTGGCCGAAAGCTACACCCTGACCAATGAGGATAAAACTTATGATATCAAGCTGCGCCAAGGGGTCAAATTCCACAATGGTGATGAAATGAAAGCGGAGGATGTCATTGCCTCTTTGGAACGCTGGCTGACCCGCAATGGCAATGGTCAGGAAGTGGCCAAATATGTCGAGACCTATGAAGCGTTAGGCGATTATGAAGTTGCTATCACCTTCAAAGAACCTTATGCGCCGTTTTTGTCCACCATTTCTGCCAATGTCGCTAATCAGAAGCTCTATGTTCGTCCCAAAGAATTGGTCGAACAGTATGCCGACAGCATCATGACCGAGCAGATCGGCACCGGTCCTTACGAATTCGTCGATTTTGTGCCGGATCAATATGTCCGTCTGAAACGCTTTGAAGGCTATACCCCCAATCCAGCCGAAGCCTCTGGCTTAGCTGGCAAACGCGTCGCTTATGCCGATGAATTGGAATTTGCCATCGTTCCTGAGCAAGCTGTCCGCATTGCTGGTGTCCAAAGCGGCCAGTACCAATTCGCAATGGATATCCCATCTGATCAGTATCAAGTGCTTGCGCAGGACAAGAAAGTCCAGACCTTTATCACCTCTCCGAACTATCAGCTGTATTTGATCCTCAATGAAGGCAATGCACTCAAGGATATCAAAGCCCGTCAAGCGATCTTGGTCGGTCTCGATATGGAAGAATTGGGTGCCTTGGGTATCGGCGACAGCAATTTCTGGCATTTAAATGCCTGCTTGTTCCCGCCGGGCAGCCAATGGTATGACGCAGAGGCCGGTAAAGGACTCTACAACAGCAAGGATCTGGAAAAAGCTAAAGCCCTGCTGGCTGAATCCGACTATGACGGCACGCCAGTCGTCATTTTGGACCAGAAAGACAATCCTGTGTATCAGCAGACCGCTACAGCACTGCAGACTCAGTTAGAGGCCATTGGCTTCAATGTGGACCTGCAGCTTTTGGACAATGCCACTGTCGTCGATAAACGCAGCCAAAAAGATGCCTGGGATATCCACGTCAACAGCTTCAAAGCTCCCGATCCTGATCCCCAGGTCTACGGCGCTTGGATGGGCACCAACAAATGGATCGGCAACTGGGACGATGCGTACTCCCGTGAGATGGACGATATCTTTGCACGCATGCTGACCACTGTCGATCAAAAGGAACGCTATCAGATCGTTCAAGAATGGTATGACAAATTCTACGAGACCGTTCCTTATGTCAAAGTCGTCGATTATGACGGCTTATATATCGCCGGTCAAACGCTCCAAAACTATGCCAACTTTACAACGCCGTATTTTTGGAATGTCTGGCTGCAGCAGTAATAAGATGAAAGAAATGAAGG
>CABVBB010000412.1 GCA_902496505.1 uncultured Peptococcaceae bacterium | reverse complement strand
CTCTATGGTTTGTATTATAAGCGCTTATTCCATCACTAAAGTTGTTGACCAACAACATTGTGAAAAATATTTTTTGCCGTCGCCAATTGTCTATTATAGAAGAAGAAAAGCGGTCTAGGCTGCCGTTGTAACTATTCCTGGATATTTTTGGCGAGAAAAAATCTTGTAAAGCGCACAGCAAACAGCCCGCTGGTAACCAGACTAGCGGGCTGTTTGGCGCTATCTAACAGCCAAGGGGCACATTTTTTAGGAGCTTTAAGAAGCTTGTGATCAAAAAATCCGCCTGGCTGTCTTGGTGATAGAGGATATAGGATTGGAGACGCAGATCTTCTGCAAAGGGCAGCACCAGCAGCGTGTCAGTGGGGAAACGGTTGGCCACGCAGATGGACCAGAGATCGTTGCGTTCTAATAATTCCAGGAAGAAGGCCGTATTATTGACGATGTACTGGATATCAGGCGTGCCATAGGGCGACAGCAGTTCTTGGGCAAAGGTGTCGTCGTTTTGATCCTGTGAAAGGAGGACCAGCTTTTTCTGCAAAAACTCTGTTACAGAAATGGACTCTCGCTGCTTTTCAGGGCCGTGACAGCGTAAACGCTGGTGCGGGCGTAGGGCTTGACGATGACATTATCCGGCAGCTGGGCTAATTTGTGACTGGCGCCGTCGGCCATAAAGATCAGGCTGACGGACTTGGGTTCGTTGGGCTGCGCCTTTAAAATATCGCTGCGGCTGCGGGTCAGCAGATTGACATTGACATAAGGAAAGTGCTCGCGAAAGGCTTCCAGTACGCGGATGAGACTGTGCGAACTGATCAGGCTGGTGCAGTAGATGGTGATGTTGTCCACGATGCCCGAGTAGCAGCGCTTGCTGGGATAGAGGTAGAGGCTTTCCATACGGTTGGCGATATTTAAAAGCGCGCGGGCCTCGTTTAGAAAAAATTCACCGTCTGCGGTGGGCGTGACACCCTTGTGCGACCGCTCAAAAATGGTGATACCATAATATTGCTCCACTTTTTTGATGATAGCGCTCAAATTTTGCTGCTTCATATGCAAAAGCTCCGCAGCCTGCCGAATGGAGCGGCAGTCAGCCACCGTGAGCAGATATTTGTAATGATCGGTATTCATTTTCAAAACCCCCTTAGACTTATTATAGCCAGCGGTGGGCGGTGCAGCAAGGGATACACGAAAAAACAGATCACCCGCCCAGCAAGTTGACAAAATTCCTGGTGCTATCCAAAAGTTTAGCTGATACCTATAATAAAAGCATCAAGAAACTTTCCAGCCGGCCGGCGGAAAAAAGGACCTTTCTGCACAATTTGCGCTAGAAAATAAGGAGCGAATAGATATGAAACGACAAGCATTGTCCGATAAAATATTGATCTTAGGCGTCGATGGACTCGACCCGTCATTGACCAAACGCTTTGTGGAAATGGGTGAGCTGCCCAATATCCAAAAATTCATCGAGCGCGGCGTGGCCCGCGAAGACCTGATCATGCAGGGCGCTCATCCCACCATCACTCCGCCCATGTGGACGACCATGGCCACCGGCACCTGCCCAGGCACCCACGGCATCACCTGCTTCTGGAATCCTGATCCGGAAAATCTGGATACGCTTTCCTACGCCCTGGATTCCCGCAAATGCAGATCCGAACCGCTGTGGAATGTCTTTGCTGAGGCAGGCAAGAAGACCCTCGTCTGGCAGTGGCCGGGTTCCAGCTGGCCGCCAACCAGTGATGCCCCGAATTTGTATGTCGTTGACGGCACCACACCGGGCTTTGTTGGCACCGGCAATGCCTGTGCCGACTGGGAAAAAGTGATCGTTGCCGATAAGACCTTTACCGACGTGATCTATCAGCCGCGCATCCAAGTTTCCAACGGTGCTGGCTGTGTGCTTACCGACGTGGATCTGGATGACAAAGCTGAGACGAATGGTGTCAGCGCTGGTATTACCAGCGCTGCTTCCGGCGGCGGTGTGACCAATATTGAGCTCAGCGAAGCCGACGGCGAGCTGGGCTTGGACGATACGCCGATCGATGTCGTCAATTCACCTATCAAAGCTGCTGCCGGCTGGGCAGATGTGCCTGCTGATGCGCTGGAATTTACCGTGGTCGTCGGCAGCGGCTATGTCCGCAGACCCAGCCTGATCCTCAAAAATGCACAGGGCGTCTACGAAACCGTAGCGATCTATGAGAACAAAAAAACAGCGCAGCCTTTGGTCACCTTGACCGTCGCCGGCGGCATCACCCAATTCACCGAGGAAGAAACCGTAGAGGACAAAAAAGTCCTGTGCCTGCGCAATATCAAATTAGACGAGCTGGCAGCAGACGGCAGCCATGTGAAGATCCACTTGGGCTCTGCTGCTGACAGCACCAACGCAACACTTTGGCATCCAACTGCCTTCAATCAAGAGATCGTTGAAAAGATCGGTCTGCTGCCCTCCATTCCGTGCAGTGGTTCACAAGATCCCCGTTTAGCTAAAGAATGGCTGATCGCCGGGTGGGAATATGTCTGCAATTATCAGAGCAAAGCGCTGCATTACTGCGCACAGGAAGCGGGCTTTGACGTGATCTACAGTCATATCCACAATGTCGACCACATGGGACACAAGTTCTGGCATCATGCCAAGCCGCGCGCCAATACACCGGAAGCTTTGGCCCGCGCAGAAGCGTATCAAAACAATATCTTAGAAGTTTACCGTCAGACCGACCGTTATCTCGGCAGTTTTCTCCATTTCTTAGATGAAGATTGGAGCATCTTCATCATGAGCGATCACGGCCTCTTGGTCATGGAAGAAGAGCATCCGCCGCTGATTGGCGACGCCTTTGGCTGCAATGTGCGCGTGCTGCAGGAACTAGGCTTCACCGCGCTCAAGCAGGATGAGAACGGCAACGACCTCAAGGAGATCGATTGGGAGCACACCCGGGCAGTAGCCACC
>CABVBB010000411.1 GCA_902496505.1 uncultured Peptococcaceae bacterium | reverse complement strand
GATGTAAGTACCGAGCGGCCAGCTGCTTGACCTCCCCGGCGGCAAATGCTCCTGAAAAGGTGAGATCATCGCAATAGCGGGTGTAAATGATGCCCCGCTCCTTGCACCAGCTGCCGATGGCTTCATCAAAGTCCCGCATGACCAGATTGGAAATAGCAGGAGACGTCGGCGCGCCCTGGGGCAAGCGGCCTCGATAGCAGCACAGACTGGTCAGCAGTCCGCGGATCTCCGGCGGATACAAGCTTTCGGGAAAGGCCCAGCGATAGACCTGGGCAAAATCGATGCTGTCAAAAAAATGCAAGATATCTAAGTTGAGCACCTGCGTCTGTCCCACATGAGCAGCCCCATTGCTGCGCACGCCTAAACCCGGCCGATACGCCATCGCAGAGCTTGATACCGGCAGAGTCTCCAGACAATTATGCAAAATATTGCGCTGGATACCCTTGAGCAGCGCATCCGGCACTTGGAGACGGCGGCTTGTCCCATTTGCCTTGGGGATGACGCAGCTGTAATAATGGTCAGATGGATGATCACTGACCGCATATAGGCAAGCCAGCTGCTTTGGCTCTGGCCAGCTCTGATCAACGAGCTGCAGAGAGAGCAGCATTTCTCGAACATCTGCTGCGGTGCAGTATTTCCACAATTCTGTATGATCCATATCCTCATCCTCTTCAGACACTAACAATAGCAGCAAAGGCAATACCCAAAGAACGATGCCGCAAGCTGCGGAGACGTACTATAGGCCGAAGGCCGGAATGCACACAGCGTGTGCTGCAAGTACTTCGGAGCAGCCTGCGGTCTGCTCTTGTTCACCATCATGTTCTCAGCGGCGACTCGCCGACAAGTCAAAGAAAGCGTTAGTTTTCTTCAAATATCCTATTGCCTTTGCTGCATCTTAATGTCCATTATAGCACGGCGGCTGCACTTTGGCCATCCCTCAGCCGCCTAAGGTCACATCCTGCTTTTGATACCAAGCCAGCGCCTGTTCCAGATGCTCAGGCTGATAGTCAGGCCAGTAGTCCTCGATGACGAAGAAATCGGCATAGATAGACTGCACCGGCAAAAAACCGCTGAGCCTTCTGCGCCCGCCCCAGCGGATGATAAGATCCATGCGGGAAATATCGTGCGAAGCGATCTGTTTGAGCAGATCATTGCTGTTTTTTTCGGCAGACTCCTGCTGACGCAGCGGATAATTGAGATCCCAGCTCCAGCTGTAATTGATCAAAAAGTTGACCCGGATGCCGCCTTGACCAAAAGTCACCGGCTTTTCGGCCAAGGGCAGCAATTCTTCTGGAAATGCTGGTGACTTAGTGTTGCCCACGACTAATATATCTGCGTCATAGGCGCACAGGGCATTGACCGCCGCCACGCAGGCTTTCTGAAAGGCCGCCTTTTGCTCAGCAGGACGTTTGGTATTGTCCACGGTAAAGCCGTAAAAAGTCAGTTCTTCCACGCCCAACTCGCGGCAGGCTTGATAAGCGCGCACGCCGGGCTCGACGCCATAGTCATAGCCTGCCTGCTTGCCGTAGCCGTGTGCCTGCGCCCACCGCCGATTGCCGTCGGGAATGATGCCGATATGACACGGGATGCGTTTGTAATCCATCATACTGTTTGTGCCTCCTTGGGTTTTACCTACAGTATGACCATCCCGCCTGCGTCTTAATCACAGTACCTATCGCTCAGCTATGTGCTGGATCAAAAAATCGCCCAGTCTTTTGGCAGAATGTTTTTTGCCCAGTCGCCGGATGGCGTCGATGAGCACCTCGCGGCGGCCGTCATTGTACAAGAGATAGTAGACCGCTTCTTCGACGGGCAGCGTCTCGGAGACACTCAGCGCCAGGCCGTTGTTGAGCAAAAACTCCACATTGCGTTCTTCCTGCCCGGGGATGGGATCGACCATGATCATGGGCAGTTCTTTGGCCAGTGCTTCTGAAGTCGTCAATCCGCCGGGCTTGCCGATCAAGCAGTCGCTGGCGTCCATGAAGACGTCCACATTGTCTACAAAACCATAGACCTGCATAGGCTTAGTCGTTTCCAGTGCGGAGAGCTTTTGGCGCATAGCGTCATTGCTGCCGCAGATGACCAGCAGTTGAAAATCGATAGGCAGCTTGTCCAGCCGCACGATCAGCTCATCAAAACGGCCATGGCCCATACTGCCGCCCATGATCAGGATCGTCTTGCGCTTTTCGTCCAGCCCCAGCTGACGTCTGGCTTCCGCCTGCGGCAGCTTTTCCGAAAACTTGGGGTGGATCGGGATGCCGAAGGGCAGCATCTTCTCTGCATCCAGTCCTTTTTTGAGCAGCTGATAGGCCAGATACTCACTGGCCGTCACATAATAGTCCAGATTGGGGGTATCCTCCCAAAAGGGGTGCACGGTGAAGTCGGTGATCACGCCGACAGTGATGGCCTGCAAATGGTAGCTGGCCTTAAGTACATTGACCACCGCTGCCGCAAAAACATGGGTACAGACGATGGCGTCTGGCTGATACTCATCTACCAGCTCGATGATCTCCGCAGCAAAGCGGCGGTTAGCCATGCGCAGAAAAGAAAAGGGCGTCGGATAGCGGTGGGATGGCTTTTTCTCAGCCATACGGTACATCTTGCCGAATAATTCGGGCGTATAGGATACATTGAGCAGATAGCCCTTGTCGACAGCTTCTTTGATCAGCGGCGCTGCGTATTCGTATGTATCCAGCGTGGCACACTGCACGCCCTGGCTTTTCAGATAATCGCTGACAGCCTTGCCTGTAGCATTATGGCCCTGCCCAGCTGTAATGGATAATATCAGTACTTTCATGATAGCGTCATTCATTCCTCTCTCTTACAGCTTTTGCGTATATTTGTCTATTATACACTATCAGCGGCGCTGCGCGAAGTCCTAAATTATTGGAGTCTCTTCCTCTGGCTGAACAACGGCCAATTCGCGGCACAAAC
>CABVBB010000410.1 GCA_902496505.1 uncultured Peptococcaceae bacterium | reverse complement strand
GTAGAGTTCATGCACCTTGACGATCAGCACATCTTCGTAATAGGAACGGTTGAAAATGCCGATATTACCGCGGTTGGGCAGCGCACGCATGGCGCGCCAGAGATAATCATGATCCAGTTCCTCCGATGTGGGCTGCTTGAAATTGTGCACAGTGATGCCCTGGGGATTCATGCCGCTCATGACGTGCTTGATCGCGCCGTCCTTGCCAGCGGCATCCATAGCCTGGAAGATGATCAAAACGGCTTCTTTGTTTTCGGCATAGAGCCGGTCCTGCAATTGAGCCATGCGGTCGATATTGGCCGCCAAACGTGCCGATGCCTGCTCCTTGGATGCAAAGTCCGCTGTATTCGAGGTATCGAAACGTTGGGGTGAAAATGTTTTTGTGCCGTCACAGCAATAGTCTTTTATATTCATGCATACGCCTCCTGACGATAGTCTACTCTCCCAGTATAGAAATTGGCAGACCATTGTGCAAGAGGCGCACAGCAATTGTTACTAATTTGCTAAATGTTGGCTATTGCTCGAGCTGGACGGCTTTTTCGGCAAATTGGGTATTGACGATAGTTGCGTAATCGGCTCGCTGATCCAATTGACCAGCTAAGGCCATGACATCCATCAGCTTTTCAAAGCCGTCCTGACCGAAGATGGGGTCATGGTTCCAGGCATCGATGGATTTGTAGCGGTCGACGACTACGACCAGATCCTCCAGCTCGATGTCGGTGAAATACGGATGGATCGCTTGAGCGATCTCCTCTGCGGAATGGGTCTGCACGTATTGCTGGCCACGGCAGATGGCATTGGTGAAATGCTGGATCACGTCAGGATCATTGTTCATGTAACTTTTGGAGGCGCAATAAGCTGTGTAAGGAATGGCGCCGGACTGCTCGCCGATGGAGGCCACGATGTAGCCCTTGCCCTCTTTTTCCAGAGCGGTAGCGGTCGGCTCAAAGAGCGAGACATAATCGCCTTCGCCAGCGACAAAGGCGCCTGCCATAGCGGAAAATTGGATGTCTGTGCGGACGTTGACATCTTTGGAGTCATCATCCACACCGATATCCAGACCGTTGGTCTTGAGCACATATTCCAGAGTCATTTCCGGCACGCCGCCGATGCGGCCGCCTAAGATCTCTGCATTTTTGAGCTCACCGAATTTGAAATCCGGTTCCGACTGGCGGCTGAGCAGGAAGCTGCCGTCGCGCTGGGTCAATTGAGCAAAGTTGATGGCATAGTCCTCCAGATCCTGATTGGCCACATAAATGGAAGCCTCAGGCCCCATGAGACCCACCTGGATCTCATTAGAGATCAGAGCGCTCATGACTTTGTCGGCGCCTTGGAGATTGAGCAGATCGATGGAAAGCCCTTCATCTGCAAAATACCCTTCGGACATAGCCACATACTGCGGGGCATAGAATACCGAGTGAGTGACTTCACCGACCTTGATGGTCTGGAGTTCACCCTCCTTGGGAGCGGCGCTTTGACCGCAGCCTGCCAAAAGCAGGGCGGCCATCAGCAAAGTCAAGCCTAACGTGCGAAACTTACGCATTCTGAAAAAACCTCCTTAAAAATAAAAGTTATTATAAAAAGGCGTGCGCCCTTTTATCCACGAGAACGAGTGACCAGCCGTTCAGCCAGATTGATGACAGCATACATCAGCCACGTGCAGAGGGCCAAGACAAAGACGCCCATCATGACCAGATCCAAGCGGAATACCTGCCCGCCGTAAACGATGAGATAGCCGATGCCGCAGCGAGAGACCAAAAATTCACCCACGATGACGCCGACCCAGGAAATGGTAAATAAAAGTAACAATAAAACGAAGGGTACCGTCTACATACATAGTTTACTTGATGGAGGGGAGAGAATGGAGAAGATACTGTGCATTGGAGAGATTGCAGAACAGTGGAGGTTAGATGTTGGTGCAAAAATTGTGTGGATCAAAGATAAAGTTGATCTTGGTGAATTTGTGGCCGCCAATAGGCTGGATGAGTATCGGCTATTGGTCTGCTCGGTCGATGAGCTGCTAAATAACGGGCAGGTTGATTTGTTCTCCCTACGAGAGTTTAAGTACACTGGTCAGACGCAACTGATTATACTAAATGATTCTCATGTGCAGCCAGTAAAGTTAGATGGGATTTTTTTTATTGAAGATCCTAAAGAATTGCAGATGTTTTTGAATATGCAAGGTATGCTCCTGAACAAGAAAGAAGAGCTACCTCCGCAAAATACAAATGAACAAGAGCCTGCATTATCGTCTAACGATGAATGTACAGTGATAAAAGAGCCCAAGAAATCATTGAAAAAAAATAACCAAGATCACATAAAAAGGTCAGAAAAAAAGTCACTAGAATTGCCGAAGATAGAGTTGCCTAAAATAGCAGTACCTAAAAAGCAATCTGCAACAAATGATGAAGTTGCGATCTTGACTGGTCGGCAGGAAATAGGGTTTATTGGAACGCTGCGAGGTGTTGGGACAACCTTCGCTGCCTTTTATTATGCAGTCCAATGTGCTAGCTCAAAACAAAAAATAAGCCTCGTTCTCAGCGATGAGATCGAGGCAAGGGTGTTGCAAGATGTCCATAAAAATATTGAGGTCTACCCAATGGCTGAAATGAGATCCGCCTTGGCAAACGATATCATTGTCTATGATTTTGGCGTGCTGGATCGTAGTGATCATCTCCTTATCAAAGACTTCGAACGATGTTCAAAACGTTATATTGTGGCCAGCATTGCGCCGCATAAAAAGTATGGTATAAATACAGCCTTACAATATGCAGATGAGACTACATTAAATTTTACGGTTTTGTTTAACTTCGTTGATGATGAACAATTCAAGGCAATTAAAAAGAAATTTAAGGGTGCTTTTGAATGCGATAACCTGGAGTATAGCACGTCATTATGACAGATTTGCAGGATAAATTATTGAATCCGTCAGCTAAGTACTATC
>CABVBB010000409.1 GCA_902496505.1 uncultured Peptococcaceae bacterium | reverse complement strand
CCGTCAAAGGCGGCGTCAACAAAATTTACGAATACTTCGGCCCCGGTGTGGCCACGCTCTCCGTACCTGAGCGCGCCACCATCACCAATATGGGCGCAGAATTGGGCGCTACCTCCTCTATTTTCCCCTCCGACGAGGTGACCAAGAATTTCTTAGCCTCCATGGGCCGCGAAGCCGACTGGAACCCGCAGGCTGCTGACGCAGACGCCGTCTACAGCCGCACCATCACCATCGATCTGGACAGCCTCGTGCCCCTGGCAGCCTGCCCGCACAGCCCGGACAATGTCGTTCCGGTGAGCACTCTGGCCGGTGAAAAGATCCAGCAGGTGGCCATCGGCAGCTGCACCAATTCCTCCTATCTGGACTTAGCCAAATGCGCCGCCCTGCTCAAAGGCAAAAAAGTGCACGAAGACGTTTCCCTGGTCATTTCACCCGGTTCCCGTCAGATCCTCAAGCGCTTATCCGACGACGGCCTATTATCCATCTTCTTAGAAGCCGGTGCCCGCATTTTGGAATGCGGCTGCGGCCCCTGCATCGGCATGGGTCAGGCCCCGGCCAACGGCGCCAAATCCCTGCGCACCTTCAACCGCAACTTCTACGGCCGCAGCGGCACCAAGACCGCTGACGTTTATCTGGTCAGCCCAGAGACCGCTGTAGCCTCAGCCCTGACCGGCGTCATCACCGATCCCGCCGGCATGGCTGAATTTGCCGCGGCCACGGTGCCCGAGCGTTTCATTATCGATGACAATCTGCTCATCGCCCCCAACGAAGCATATATCGGCCAAACCGAGCTGGTCAAAGGCCCCAACATCAAAGCCTTCCCCGCAGGGCATGCTGTCCCCGAGACGCTGACCGCCCAAGTGCTCACCGTCCTCGGCGACAATATCACCACCGACCACATCATGCCCTCCAATGCTTCGCTCTTACCCTACCGTTCCAATATCCCCTACCTAGCAGACTACTGCCTGACTCCCAGCGACGCCGAATTCCCCGCCAAAGCCAAAGCAAACGGCGGCGGCATCATCGTCGCCGGCGATAACTACGGCCAAGGCTCCAGCCGCGAACACGCTGCCCTAGCCCCCCTCTACCTCGGCGTCAAAGCCGTCATTGCCAAATCCTTCGCCCGCATCCATAAGCAAAACCTCATCAACAACGGCATCATCCCCCTGGTTTTTGCCAATGCTGACGACATCAATAAGCTTCACACCGGAGATGCCCTCTCCTTCCAAAACCTCCCTGAGTCTATCAAGACCCGCGCCGTCACCCTCCACAATGACACCACCGGAGAGACCATTCCCCTCCATATAGAACTAGGAGACCGCCAAGAACGCCTCCTCCTAGCCGGAGGCTTACTGGAATCCATCAAAAAGCAAAACAAATAAGCAAATAAAAAGAGCTGCACCCCTCAAAAACAGCGGCTGGTGCAGCTTTAAGTTTTTAATCATTAATTAAAAAAGAAAAAATTATTTTGGCCACTTACGATGCGAAGGCTCAAGGAACTAACAGAAAATCCACAATGTACACAAGCCCAGCATCAAACCAGCGCCAAAATGATTTTTTCTCACTTCCCGAAGAGCGTTTAGGGGTTTGGGGGAATCGCAACCCCCAATGGGCTTTGGGTACTTTGGCCCTCTCAAAGTACCTCGCCGCCAGGCGAAACCTGGCGACCCCTCAAGTCACTGAGGAAGAAAAAAGGCACTTCGTCCCTCTATACGAAAAGGCCGAACCCTGCCGCCGTACCACCGTACGCAGCAAAAGAGGTTCACAAGGGCTCGCCAGCCCTCCGCTTACCCAACATGAAAGGATGGACCCAATCCATGACTAAAAAGATCCCTATGACCACGCCGCTGGTCGAAATGGACGGCGACGAAATGACCCGCATCATCTGGCAGCAGATCAAAGATGAGCTGCTCCTGCCCTTCATCGACCTCCAGACCGAATACTATGACCTCGGCCTGCCTGCCCGCGATCAGTCCGACGACCAGATCACCATCCAGGCTGCCGAAGCCATCAAAAAATATCACGTCGGCGTCAAATGCGCCACCATCACCCCCAACGCTCAGCGCGTGGAAGAATATCACCTCAAAGAAATGTGGAAAAGCCCCAACGGCACCATCCGCGCGATCCTAGACGGCACGGTCTTCCGCACGCCCATCGTCATCGACGCCATCAAGCCCGCTGTGCGCAACTGGCAGCAGCCCATCACCATTGCCCGTCATGCGTACGGCGATGTGTACAAAGGCACCGAATACCGCGTGCCCGGCCCCGGCAAAGCAGAACTGCTCTTTACCGGCGAGGACGGCACCACCTTCCGTCAGACGGTCTATGACTACGAGGGCCCCGGCGTTTTGCAGGCCACCTTCAACAAAGATGCCTCCATCCGCTCTTTTGCCCATGCCTGCTTCCAGTACGCGCTGAACCTCAAGCAGGATCTGTGGTTCTCCACCAAAGACACCATCTCCAAACAATATGACCAGACCTTCAAGCTCATCTTTCAAGAGATCTACGAAGCCGATTATAAAGACGCCTTCGAGGCAGCTGGGCTGAACTACTTCTATACCCTCATCGACGATGCCGTGGCCCGCGTCATCCGCTCCCAAGGCGGTTTCATCTGGGCCTGCAAAAATTACGACGGCGACGTCATGAGCGACATGGTCTCCACGGCCTTTGGTTCCCTGGCCATGATGACCAGCGTCCTCGTCAGCCCCGAAGGCAATTACGAATACGAAGCCGCTCACGGCACAGTCACCCGCCATTATTACCGCCACTTGCAAGGCGAAGAGACCTCCACCAATCCTATGGCCACCATCTTTGCCTGGAGCGGCGCCCTGCGCAAACGGGGCGAGCTCGATGATAATGCCGCCCTCCAGGATTTCGCCGACCAGCTGGAGGCCGCCTGCTTCCAGACCCTTGATGAGGGCATCATGACCAAAGACCTGGTCGGTCTCTG
>CABVBB010000408.1 GCA_902496505.1 uncultured Peptococcaceae bacterium | reverse complement strand
TTACACATAGTATATGACCGATCTAGGCGATTTATTCCAGTTTATCCAGCTCAAAAGCATCATGTAAGAGCTGTAAGGCTTTGGCGGCATTGTCATCTTTGTTTTTGATGATGCAGGAGACCTTGATCTCAGAGGTGCTGATCATTTCCAGGTTGATTTGCGCACCGGCCAAGGTGGAGAACATTTTGGCAGCGACACCAGTAGCGCTGACCATACCTGCCCCGACGATGGATATCTTGGCGACATCATCCGCATAGAGCACATCAGAGAAGCCGATCTTCTCCTGCAGGCCATGAACGATCTCTAAGGCTTTGTCCAGATCATCTTTAGAGATGGTGAAAGCGATGTCGTTGACCTCATTGCGCATAGCGCTTTGGACGATCATATCGACATTGACTTTGGCTTCTGCCAGTGCAGTAAAGATGGAGTTGGCAACGCCCGGCTGGTCGGGAATATCAAAAATACCGATCTTGGCAACATTGGCATCGCTGGCGACACCAGTGACAACATATTCTTTTTCGATTTGTTCATTATCAACCACAAAGGTTCCCTCCTTGGATGTATCAAAGCTTGAGCGTACGCACAGCTTGACTTGATGGATCTTAGCCAATTCAACGGAGCGCGGATGCAGGACTTTAGCACCCAGGCTGGCTAGCTCCAGCATTTCATCATAGGTGATCTGCTTGAGCTTGCTGGTATTTTGGACGATGCGCGGGTCAGCCGTATAGACGCCGTCTACATCGGTATAGATTTCGCAAAGATCAGCGCCAATAGCCGCTGCAATGGCTACAGCTGTGGTATCTGATCCGCCGCGGCCTAAGGTCGTGATCTCCCGCTCTGGCGTCATGCCCTGGAAGCCTGCGACGATGATGACATTGCCTTGATTGAGCTCCTGATTCATCCGCTCAGGATCGATGCTTTGGATGCGCGCTTTCATGTGCGCGTCATCGGTGATGATGCCCAGCTGCGGGCCAGTCAAGGAAATGACGGGAATATCCAGAGCGTCCAGCGCCATGGCTAAAAGAGCGATAGAAATCTGCTCGCCTGTGGACAGCAGCATATCCATTTCACGGTTGGAGGGTTTTTCATTGATTTTTTTGGCAAGGGCGATCAGATCATCGGTGGTGTCTCCAGGAGCGGAAACGGTAACGATGACATCGTGCCCAGCCTTTTTAAATGATGCGATGTTGCGTGCAACTCGCTGAATTCTCTCCACATTGCCTACGGATGATCCACCGTATTTTTGTACGATCAATGACATAAACGATCTCTCCTATCTTAAACTAATGCTGCGCCGTCTGATACGGGTTTTAAATTGACGACCCGGCCGCTGGTGCCCTGCTGCTTCAAAATGTCTGCTAATGGTGCAAAATCCGCCTCATGATCGCTGACAATGAGCAAGGTCGGCCCGGCGCCGCTGATGACCACACTTTTAGCCCCCAAAGCCAGGGCAGCCTCTTCGATCTGAGGCATCGCACAGATCAATTCCCGACGATAGGGCTGATGCAGCTTATCCTGCATGGCTAGGGCCAAAAGCTCTATATCATCCGTATGCAGTGCATGCACCAAAAGCCCCATACGCCCTACGTTAAAGACCGCATCGGCCATAGAATGCGTTTTGGGCAGTACCTCTCTGGCTTTGGCCGTCGAGAGCGGATAATCTGGAATGAGCACGGTGCAGCAGAGATGCGCCGGAGGCGCGATCTTTTCGGTAAAGACGCCCTGTTCTGTCAGTCCCGACAGAACGACGCCGCCTAATAAAGCAGGAGCGATATTATCGGGATGGCCTTCAAATTCTAAAGCGATCTTGAGCAGTTCAGCAGGTGATAGGCGATCGCCCATCATCTGGTTGGCGACCATGGCTCCGCCAATGATCGCAGCAGAACTGCTGCCTAGGCCTCTGGAAAAAGGAATGTGATTTTCGAAGTGCATTTTGATGCCGTATATGGGAGCGTTGGCGGCAGAGAGCGTCTTGACGTAGACCTGATAGATCAGATTATCTTCCGACAAGCTGACTTCTTCAGAACCTTCTCCCTCTGCGGAAAGCAAAAAGGCGTGTTCTTCCGGCAGCGGTTCAAAATCAATGTAGTTGTATAACGATAAAGCCATGCCAATACAGTCAAAGCCCGGACCCATATTGGCTGTAGTGGCCGGAATTTGCAGACGCATGCGTCATTCGCTCCTTTGGTGTGATATTAGTAAACGCGGATCATGGAAGAGATCTCTTTGATGAAGAACATGCCATTGAGCACAGTCAGAGAATCTTTGAAGTGCCGTTCCAAAACTTTATCAGTGATGACCACCAGTTCAGCGATATTATTGAGCGAACTTTTCTGGACGATCTGGGCCAAGCTGACATTGTTGTTGCCAAAAACGCTGGCAATGCTGGCCAGTGCGCCGGGGCGGTCCTCCACCTGCATGCGGAGGAAATAGCGGCTTTCGATCTCGTCGATATGCTTGATCGGCAGGCTCTTGTAGCAGGTGCAGCTGATGCGGCCGGTGCAGTGATAGCGGATATTGCGTGCCGAATCGATCACATCGCCCATGATAGCGCTGGCGGTGGGCAGTTCTCCTGCCCCGCGGCCGTAAAACATAGCGTCATCTACGGCATCACCATGGACAAAGACCGCGTTGAACGAATCCTTGACCGAGGCCAGGGGATGAGAGCTGGGAATGAGCATAGGATGAACGCGCACCTCGATGCCGGTCGGGGTATTTTTGGCGACGCCCAAAAGCTTGATATCACAGCCCATTTCTCGGGCGTATTTGATGTCGTGAGCAGAGATATGGGTGATCCCTTCCGTATAGACATCGGAGAAGGTCACGCGGGAATTAAAGGCAATAGAAGCCATGATAGCGATCTTCCTGGCGGCATCTAGTCCTTCGATATCAGAGGTGGGATCAGCTTCTGCATAACCGAGCTCAGTGGCTTTGGCCAAAGCTTCGTCAAAACCA
>CABVBB010000407.1 GCA_902496505.1 uncultured Peptococcaceae bacterium | reverse complement strand
TCTTTGCTGTTGATGGTCTGAGCAGGCTTGAACATGATGATAGCGATGACGATCGTAATGACTAAAAATAAGATGCTGATGCAGTTGTTCAAGAAATACTCCATCCAAGTGATCGGCGTAGGACCAGCGACACTGGCACCGACCCCAAAAACGATCATCGTGTTGGGATTGTAAAAGAAGAGTTCAGGTAAGAGCGCACCCATAGCAGCTGAAAGCATGATGCCGGCCGATTCCTTGGAATAGCCCAGTTCCAGAGCAACGCAAATGCCGTAGGACAGTGCGGCCATAGGCACGACAGCCTGCGAAGGGATGAAAATATTGAGCACCGTACCAGCCAAAGCCAAGCCGATCAAGATGCCGTTGTAGCTGGCGCCCGTCAGGATAATACATTTATAAGCGATGCGCTTCAAGAGTCCGGCGCTGTTGAGGGCGTCCGCTAAGATCAGGCCGCCTAAGACCATCCAGGGCACATACTGCATCCAAGGGCCAAAGGCCTTTTCTGCCGGGGCGATGCCGGTGATGACATAAGCGATCGGCAGCAAGATAGCGATCATGGTCTGCGGCATATTTTCAAAAGCAAAAGTGAGGATCGCAAAGAGGGTCAGCGCTAAAAACAAGCGGATCTGGCCGGTAAATAGGTCATTAGTGGGAATACAGAGCAGGGCTAAAGGGAAGCCCAGCGTAACAAGCCATATGAGCACCGTTTTTACAGACGGGGTACGGCGGTCTAGCGTGGAAGACATAAGATCAATCCTTTCTGCAGCAGCATGATAATATTTTGAAGATAATGCAGATCTTTGGCCAATAGATCGTATTACTTATCTTTGTACATTGTAAACAGCCTCAGACTTTTTGGGTATTAGTCTGGACTATAGTGCAGACAAAAAAAGCCGCAAAATATCCGTCAAGATATTTTGCGGCTTCAGTCTGTGGTGGGTCATTTGCGGTAGTGGTAAACGAGTTTTTTCTCGCCGTCAGCATATTGCTGCAATAGGGGCTCGTCCAAAATGATGATGCCGCTTTTGGAGCGGGTGATGAGCCCTTGGCTTTTGAGTTCCTTGAGGATCTTGGCGGCAGTGACAGGATGGATGCCCAAAAAACGGCTGATATCAGCATTGGAATAGCTCTCTGGCACGATCTTCTGCCCTTCTTCCAAGACAGCCCGGTCCAGCAAAAACTGCGCCAAGGCCCCAGCCGCACCGCGCTGCTGACGGGTCTGGAGTTTGCCGCAGACCAGATAATAATTGGTCATCGCCAGCGTGACCAGTTCTTTGAGCAGCGCAGGCTGACGGCTCAAACACTGCATGATGACATCTGTCGGGATGCGGTAGCAGAGGCAGTCGGTCTTGGCGATGAAGCTGGTGATGCTGGGCTGATCGACAAAGGGCACCAAAACACCGACCAGCGAATTGATGATGCGGTCATCTCCTTTGATATAATGGATCGTTTCCAGGCCGTTGGCCGTTACAGCGGTACCATAGCAGGTGCCCTCGACGACATAATAGATGTACTCTACCCGATCACCCTGCTTGATCAGGCAGTCGCCTTTTTTGAAGGCGCAGAGGACTGCGCCTGGAAGGCTGGCAAACATCATAAGAACTCCCTCCATAAAGCTCAGCGATCGGATCGACAGCTGAGCGTATGCGATCACATACGATTGATACCAGTATAGTACAGTTTGGAAATGAAGACAACGGCGGAATAGGACAGAAACGAAAGCGGTCGTTATCTTTTCGTAAGATTTGTTTGTTTTTCGTCAGAAACATTCAGGAAAACGTCAGTCCCATGTTGGATTTTTTGTTAGAAATATGCGCTATCATGAACTCAACAAAGCGGAAATTTGAGAGATGGAGGGGTCATGATGAAAATATTGATTTTAACGGGGAAATTCGGCATGGGACATTTATCGGCAGCACAAACGATCAAGGCACAGCTGGAGGAACAATTGGGGGCTGAGGTCATGATCTGCGATCTGATACAATATGTTTTGGAGAAGCACAGCGCGGGACTGTACCGGGCGTATGGTGCGTTCGTCAATCGCAGCAGCGGGGTGTTCGATTGGTTATATAAAAGCACGGACAAGGGGACTTTGCAGGGCAAACTGCCTATGGAAAAGACTCTGGCCGCGGCAGTAGCAGAAATGGTGGAGACGACGGGAGCAGATATGCTCATCGCGACTCATTCGGCCAGTGTGATGGCGGCTTCGGCGTACAAACGGCGCTGGGGCTCGGCGATCCCCTTGGTCACGGTGATCACGGACGTGGTCAGCCACAGCAATTGGATCACGCCGGAGACGGACTGGTATCTGGCAGCAACGCCGTACAGCCGGGATATTTTGGTGGACAAGGGCGTGGCGCCGGAGCGGATCATGGTCAGCGGCATCCCCGTGAAGCCGATCTTTAAAAACCTGCCCCGCAAAAAACGGCGGGGGGAAGCGCGCAAGCTCTTGATCATGGGCGGCGGCTGCGGGCTGCTGCCGAAGGAGATGGCTTTTTATCAGGCACTGGACAAACTGCCGGGCGTACAGACCACGATCCTGGCGGGCAACAATCGGACACTTTTAGCGCAGCTGGAAAACGCAGGCTTTAAGCAGATCACGGCGCTGTCGTTTACGGACGAGGTGCCCAAATACATGCAGCAGGCAGACGTGATCATCTCCAAGCCAGGCGGATTGAGCGTATTTGAGGCGATCTATGCGGAAAAACCACTGTTTCTCTTCCCGCCCAAGCTGGAGCAGGAGAAGCGCAACGGCCGATTCATGGCCGAGAGCGGCATGGCGGTGGTACTGCCTAGTGAAAGCGGCGCCATGGCTGAGGCGATCGGCCGAGCTTTGGCAGATGAAGTGGGGCTCAAGCGGCTCCAGCGTCAGATGCGGCTTCTAAAGGCGCAGCTGGACGAGCAGGCGTTGGTCAAATGTGTGGCGCAGTACTTTAGAAAGGAGCAGATCCAATGATCG
>CABVBB010000406.1 GCA_902496505.1 uncultured Peptococcaceae bacterium | reverse complement strand
ATCTTTTTCTGCTCTAAGATACGCATCACATTGGTTTTTTCTTCCATACTCTCTAGCCTCCTGCCAAAATGCTAGCCCTATTATATACCGTGCGCTGGATGCTGGCAAATGGTTTTGCCGCTGCTATTTTTCACTTTCAGACGCCAGATCCCTGCTTTTTGCTGCCAAAAACGCCATATCAACCGGAAGTTGCGCGTTAATTGGTGGACGCAACCGCTTATTTTGGGTAAAATAGCGGTAACAAAGGAGGATGACCTATGAGTCTTATACAATTGATCGCCATCGGCTATGTGCTTTTTTGTTTGATCTTAGCCGCAGCTGCGCTCTATCTTTTTGTGCTGATCATCAAAGCCCTCAAAAAATACATCGGCTCCAAAGAAGTCCGCGAGGATAAAAAGATCGTGCGCAAATCTCTGGCGGAGATCCTGAAAGAAAATCGCATCCGCTGCAAGATGACGCAGGAATTCGTTTCAGAAACGCTGGGCGTCAGCCGACAGGCTGTGTCCAAATGGGAAAACGGCACCAGCGATCCCAGTACGTCCAATCTGCTGGCGCTGGCCAATCTCTACGGCCTGTCCGCTGAGGAACTCATCCGCAGCATCGACAGTCATGCCGAACCCCAACCATCTCAAAAAACAACGGAGGAATCGAAATAATGGCTAGTATGGTGACAACATCTGCCCGCCCCCGCTGGCAGGTGCTCAATGCGACCACGCTCAAACTTTTGGCAGTGGTGCTGATGTTTTTGGATCATATCCATCAAATGTTTGTTGCTCTAGGCGCGCCGCTTTGGCTGACTATGGCCGGACGGCTGGTATTCCCTATCTTTTTGTTCGCCTCAGCAGAAAGCTTCCACTACACGCGGAGCAAGAAAAATTATTTGAAGCGCCTGCTTTTCGCCAGCTGGGGCATGACGTTCTTCACCTTCATCTTACAGCGGCTGGTGCCCAATGAACACGTGGTCCTGATGAACAATGCGTTCAGCACGTTTTTCGTTGCCGCGCTCTATATGCTGTTTTGGGACTGGTTCACCGAAGGTGTGCGCCAGAAGCAGCCGAAGCTGATCGCCAAAGGCATCTTGGGCTGCTTCATCCCCGTTCTCTGCGCGCTGCCGCTTTTCTTGGTGGCCACCCTTTCCTTTAATGAGAACATTCCTTCCACGACTATCCGGCTGCTGGCAATGTTCTCGCTCCTCGTGCCCAATATCTTGGCAGTGGAGGGCGGCTTTGCCATGGTGCTTTTAGGGCTAGCCTTTTATATCTGCCGCGAACACAGGCTTTGGCAGCTGGCGGTCCTCGCGGCCTTATCCGCGCTGGTCTACGTTGTGGACGGCGGTTTCCAGTGGATGATGGTCTTCGCCGCCATTCCTATCGCCCTCTACAATGGTGAAAAAGGCCGCGGGCTCAAAAATTTCTTCTACATCTTTTACCCGGCGCACATCGGACTGCTTTATATCCTCTCCGCACTGCTCTTATCTTAGCCGTCCACATGCCAAAAAAAGCCTGCCAGTATGCTGACAGGCTTTTTTGCTGTGCTCTTATAGAGTCTCTGCGGACTGCTCGGTATTTTGGCTCGCTGGATGCTTGGGCTGCTTGACCCGGAAAAAGGCCATCAACAGCGCGAGCAGCGCCACCACTGCGGACGCGCCATAAGCGGCGTGGATGCCGGCGGCTGTCTGCAGCACGGGAGTCGCGGCGTGGCTGGCATTGGTGACCATGGTCATGATGGTCACGATGAGCGCCGTGCTGATAGCGCCGCCGACCTGTCGGCCGGTGTTGCTGATAGCATTGCCGTGGGCGATATAGTCATTTTCCAAAGCATTGATGCCCCAAGTGCTCACAGGCATATTGGCCAGTGACAGGCCAAAGGACTGGATCATGTAGATGACGACCAAAAAGGGGATATGGGTGCTTGGTCCCACGAAAGCGAGCGCTGCCAAAGCCCCGGTCAGCGCGGCTAAGCCCACGATGGAAATAAGGCGCGGGCCCATCTTGTCAAAGAGCAGGCCGCTGACGGGGCTCATGAAGATGCTGACCACGGCGCCCGGTGTCATCAAAACGCCGGTGACGAAGGCTGAGCAGCCCAGCACGGTCTGCAAATAGATGGGCAGCACGATGCTGCCGACGGCCAGCGCGGAATTGATGATGGTGACGATAGCTGCGGAATAGGCGAATACCGGGATCTTGAGCACCTTGAGGTCCAAAAGCGGTTCGTCCAGCGCAAACTGCCGCCGGATGAACCAGACCAGCGCCACAGCTCCGACGATGACCGGCAAGATCACTGCTGCACTCTTCCAGCCCAGATTGCTGGCGCTGGAAAAACCGTAGAGCAGCCCGCCAAAGGCCAAAGTAGAGAGCGCGATGGAAAACACATCCAGATGAGGCCGTTTGACTTCACCCACATTGACCAGGAAAATAATGCTCAGCAGCGTGACGATAGCGGCCAGCGGCAGCATGAGGACAAAGATGGCCCGCCAGCCCAAACTGTCGATGACGGCACCGGCGACTATCGGCCCAATAGCCGGCGCGCAGGCCATGACGATGCCGGACATACCCATGGCCATGCCCCGCTTCTCCCGCGGGAACAAAAGCATCGGCACATAACCGACCAAGGGCAGCTGGATGCCTGCGCCCATAGCTTGCAGCACCCGTCCTACGATCAGGATGGCAAAAGTCGGTGCAGCAGCCGTCAAAGCGGTGCCCACGATAAAGACCAGCATGGATGTAATGAATAGCTTCCGCGTGGAAAAACGGTCGATCAAATAAGCAGTGATCGGCACCATGATGCCATTGACCAGCATATAGATCGTGGTCACCCATTGCGCGGTGCCTGCGGTGATCTGAAAGGACTGCATCAATTTCGGCAGTGCTGGGGAAAGCACTGTTTGATTCAAAATAGCGATAAAAGCCCCGCTGATGATGATCACGATCGCCATGATCTCCCGGCGGGTTATGCCGCCATGCGGCATAGTGGAT
>CABVBB010000405.1 GCA_902496505.1 uncultured Peptococcaceae bacterium | reverse complement strand
GAAGTCAGTGGTACCTGGGCAGGCATCCTCTGTCTGCATACATCTGATGATCCCAATTTTCATATGAATATCCTCCTTCTGTCAAAACCCAGTGCTATTTCATCTTATGCAGTGCCAGGAGCACACTGAGGATAGCGATACCATAGGCCAGCAGTGCGCCGTTTACAGGACTTATGATAGCAAAGATCACTGCCAGATAAACGATGCTGCGCAGCACATTGGAGGCGAGATCATAGCGGTCGATAAAGATCCCCTGCTCGCTCATCTCTTTGCGGACAGCTTTGCCCATCTCTCCTGTTTCCACCGGAATAGAGACTGCGCTGGATAAAAGCAGGAAGCCATAGGCCCAAACCACTATGGATTGGTGCGACTCAAGGCCAAAGAGCACGATCGCTAGTTCCAAGGCTGCCGCCACCATATAGCTGACCAATAGCATGACCATCCTCCCTTCCCAAAACTGCACGATTTGTCTTTATTGTACCACGTGCTCATCATTTTGACATCATAAATCTGATCCTTCTTGTCCGAAAACGGCCCGCTTTCAATAAAAATAGCTTTATCTCAGCAAAATTTTGGTCATAATCTAAAAAGTATGCTATAATAACTCATACCAAAGGAGGTTAACCAGTTATGACTGAAAGCAGACATGCTCAACAACCAGAACGTCCAAAAAAGAAAAAGAAGAAATATAAAATCCATTGGCTGCGCATCATCCTGACTTTATTGCTGCTTGTGATGGTCGTTGGCGGCGGCATCGTCGTCGGGATCGTCTACAACGCCGTGAAGGATATGCCGCCCTTAGATGACGCTTCCTTATCCAATTACGAAGTGTCCTCGTACATCCTTGATAAAGACGGCAACTATGTAGACAAGCTGCATGCCGGTGAATACCGCGTGCCCGTGAATTTTTCCGATATCTCACCCAATATGATCAATGCTCTGGTCGCTATCGAAGACCAGCGTTTCTATACCCATAAGGGTGTCGATCCCATCCGTATTGCCGGCGCTATGGTGGCTAATGTCAAAGCAGGCCGCATCGTGCAGGGCGGCAGTACCATCACCCAGCAGCTGGCTGGTATGGCGATGCTGGACCGCGGTGAAAAATCCTACACCCGTAAGATCCAAGAAGCCGCTATCGCCTTAAAGATCGAGGGTCAGTATTCAAAAGATGAGATCATCACCATGTATCTCAACCGCGTCTTCTTCGGCAGCAGTGCCTATGGCATCGAAGCCGCCGCAGAGACCTTCTTCAACAAAGACGCCAAGGATCTCACGATCCCTGAAAGCGCTCTCTTGGCCGGTATGATCCAAAATCCATCCAAATGGTCGCCTACAGGCCATCCTGAAAACGCTTTGAAGCGCCGTAATCTGGTCCTGAGTGAAATGGTCGACACTGGCGCTTTGACTCAGGAACAATGTGATGCATATCAGCAAGAACCGATCACGCTGGCTGAGTTCCAGGGCTCCAAGTCAGAGGACAGTAAACCCTATGCCAACCAATCCTTTATCGACCATGTCATTAATGAAGCCATCGAGATCTTAGGCTTGGAAAGCAACAGCCGTCAGCTCTATACCGGCGGCTACATCATCCACACCACGTTAGACACCGATCTGCAGGGCAAAATGGAATCGATCTACAACGACGATACCCAATTTCCTAAAGGTGACAGCACCAGCATCCTGCAGTCCGCTATGGTCCTGATGGATTCCACCACGGGTGAAGTCCGTGCCTTGGTCGGCGGCCGCAATCTGGAAGGCGCCCGTAATCTCAACCGCGCCACCCAGTCCGTGCGTCAGCCAGGCTCATCTTTTAAACCCATTGCAGTCTACGGCCCTGCTTTTGAAATGGGCTATTCGCCAGGCACCGTCATCGATGACTATCCCAAAGTCTACGGCGGTCATGTCTTCAAAAACTACGACCATAAATACCGCGGCCTGATGACCTGCCGTGAAGCCATCAAAAATTCCACCAACGTCGTTGCCGTCAAGCTGCTGGAAAAGATCGGCATCGAAAACGGCTTCAAATTTGCCCAAAGCCTAGGCATCACCAGCCTTGTTGATGAAGGCCCCAACAATGACCTCAACCTTTCCATGGCTCTGGGCGGCCTGACTCACGGCGTCTCCCCCTTGGAAATGGCTGGTGCTTACGGCGCCTTTGCCAACAAGGGCGTTTATACCAAACCTTACGTCATCACCCAGATCACCGATGCCAAAGGCAAAGTAATCTATGAAAACGAACCTGAACGCCGCTCCGTCATGAGCGAGGAGACGGCTTACATGGTCACCAGCTCTTTGGTCAGCGTCGTCAGCGAATCCGGCGGCACTGGCAGCGTCGCTGCCATCAAAGGCCGTCAGGTCGCCGGCAAGACTGGTACCACCAGTGACAACAAAGACTATTGGTTCATGGGCTACACGCCGCAGTACGTCTGCTCTGTCTGGATGGGCTATGACAAGCCCCGCGAGATCAAGAGCGTGACCAGCGCCGGCCGCAGCTGCGGACCACTTTTCCAAAAAATGATGGCCTATGCGCATCAGGATCTGCCTGTCAAGACCTTTGAACGGCCAGCAGGCATCACCACCGCGACCATCGATACCAAATCCGGCCTTTTGGTCAGCTCGCTGACGCCAGCGGAATACCAAAAATCGGAGATCTTCAATAAAAATTCCGTGCCCAAAGAGACCTCGACCGCTTGGCAGGAAATCGAGATCGATCCCTTGAGCGGTGAGCTCTTCACGGATAAATGCCCCGGCACCGCAGAGGTCAAAGTCTTCCTCCATCGCGAGACGCCTTGGCAGGATGATATCGCTCCTGGCTTTACACCGGCAGATGCCAGCTTAGAAGCGCCTACAGAGCCCTGCTCTCTGCATGCTGATGGGATGCCGGTCGGCGACTTCTTCCTCTCTGGCAATGGCAAATACACCGATGGCCAGCTCCGTTCTTCGGAATTGGCTTGGCAGGATTACACCGCCGCCGTC
>CABVBB010000404.1 GCA_902496505.1 uncultured Peptococcaceae bacterium | reverse complement strand
GTTGTTGGACGAGGAGCCCTTTAAAAGCACATGGTATTATCAGGATGAAGCCTTGGCCGCTATGGAGCAGGCTGTTTACGAGGCCATGCTGTTTGACGAATTGTTCGATGCCGAAGATGTCTGGCGCAGGGTACAGGCCAAAGGGCTCACGGATGTGCCGCTGGACAAAGTACAGTCGCAGATGGCGTATATGGCCCTCGCCGATGGTGAGCAGCGGCTGATCTTCCACGATGTGCTGTTGGAAATGTATACAAGCTTCACCGAGATCATGCTCAGCCCAGCCGCAATCGCTAGGCAGCAGCTGGCCGACTGTCTGCGGGCCATCACCCTGGAGGCTGATGAAAACGGCAAGGTCAAGCGTTTTGTCAACGAATACGTCTATCTGCCCAAGATGCTCTTGCTCATGCTGGCCTCCCATGCAACAGAAGAGCATACCGATGAGCAGCGGCGCAAGCTGGAGGCCATCAAGCCCAAGTTTGCCAAGTACTATTTCAACAGCTGCTTGGACATGCTCAAAGCTGCACCGGAAGATGCTGAGCCCATTCGCGAAGAAAATGGCGCAGCATCCAGCGTCGACCGCATCCTTTCCATCGAGGCCGACGCTGAGGCCGAGGCACTGAGCAAACGAAAAATTTATGGGAGCATCAAGTAACTATGGCCAATAAACATCATCAATTACTGAATGCTGCCGTTGACGTGGGCTATATGCTCTTAGCCAACGGCGCGGAGATCTACCGCGTAGAAGAATCCATCCAGCGCATCCTCTATGCCTACGGTACCAAAAATGCAGACGTGTTCGCCATTCCGTCCTGCATCATCGTCAGCATCAACGATCAGTCCAACGAAGCCATCACCAAGGTGCGCCGACTGTACACCCGTGATACCAACTTTGACAAGGTCGAGCAGACCAACGATCTCTGCCGGCGCATCTGTGCCGAAAAACCAGAATACGCCTGGATCAAGGCTGAGCTGCACCGCATCGACGGGCGGCCCACTTATGGCTATGGCTGGCAGCTGCTGGGCTATGCTATGGCTGCTGGGACCTTTGCCGTCTTTTTTGGCGGCGGCCTGCGCGAAGCCCTCTGCGCCGCTGTGCTGGGGCTCATCATTCGCGTCGTCACCAAAGAAATGGATAAGCTCAAGGCCAATCCTTTTTTCATCAATATCATTGCCAGCGGCATCATCGCTATTTTTGCCATGAGTGCCGTGTCACTGCATTTTGCCCATAACGTCGACAAGATCATCATCGGCGCGCTCATGCTCCTGGTACCCGGCGTGGCTGTTACCAATTCCATGCGGGATATCATCGCCGGAGATCTGATCGCCGGGCTGATGAAAATGGTCGAAGCGCTGATGGTCGCCACTGCCATTGCTATCGGTACTGGCGGAGCCTTGTCCATCTCCCGCTACCTGTGGGGAGGCTGAGCTATGACTATGACAGGCTTTATCCAATGCGTCTGCGCCTTTTTCGCCTGCGTGGGCTTTGGCTTTTTGTTCAATGTGCGCGGGCGGATGATCTTTACCACCGCGTTGGGCGGCGCGCTGGGCTGGCTGGCCTATGTGCTCTGCAGCTTCACCGCCAGCGATATTCCCCGCTACTTCGTTGCCACACTGGTCATCTCCATTTATGCTGAGGTTATGGCCCGCGTTGACAAGGTGCCCGTCATCGTCTACTTGATCATCGCCCTGCTGCCCCTGGTGCCTGGCAGCGGCATGTACTACACCATGGAATATTGGCTCACCGGCGATGAAGTCGCCTTTGTCACCACCGGCAGTCACACCATCATGATCGCCGGAGCCCTGGCTTTAGGCATCGTCCTCGTCTCCTCCATGGTCCGGCTGTGGAAGATCATGCGCCGCCAAAGACGCTGGCGTCTCCTGCATCCCCAAGGCGATACACCAGAAGAATAAAGACACAAGCTCTGCTTTTGCCGCAAGGCGAAGGCAGAGCTTTTTGGTGCGCCAGTCCGTAAGAAAAAAGGGATTATTTTGTCAGTGTATAGTATAATGGGATAAAAAGGATAGTTCACTTAAAAAGGATGGTGACGGTCATGCGGATCATGATCTGTGATGATGATGCCGTTATTCGGCAAAGTTTGTTGAAAATGTTGAAACTAGCTTATACAGAAAACAATTTACCCTGGGAAGAACCCAAATGTGCTGCCAGTGCCGAAGAATTGCTGGCTAATATAAGCAAAGGCCAGACGTATGATCTGATCTATCTTGATATCGAGATGCCTGGTGCATCAGGTATGGAAGCCGCTGCTCAGATCAGAACCCATGATCGGCAGGTGCAGTTTATCTTTGTGACCAGTCATAAAGATTATGTATATGACGTCTTTCAAGTGATGCCGCTGGATTTTTTGATCAAGCCCATCAACTGCCAGAAATTCTTGGGCGCCTTTGGCCGGGCATTAGAAAATTATCGCTGGCAGCATCAGACCATTACCTGCAAATTGACCGAAGGCGTGGCGGTCATAGAGACAGCAGAAATCGTCTATGCCTGTAGTGAAGGGAAGCTGATTCATTTATATCTGCACAATGGTGAACATTATCAGACGCGGCAGACCATGACCGAGATGGCTGCACAGCTGGAGCTATATCACATTATCCGCTGTCATCGCTCCTATCTGGTCAATCTGGCCTATGTCCAGGGATTGGCCAATCGCCGCGCTTTTCGGATAGGGCAGCGCAGCGAAGGAAAAGAAGTCCTCATCACGATAGAGGGTCAAAGGGTCAGTCTGCCCATCGGTGAAAAATATCTCGATAATTTTCAGCAGCAGTTGATGCAGTATCAACAACAAGGAGGAAGACTATATTGATGAGGATAGCGGTAGAGCTTTTGGGTGTATTGGCCGAAGTGGTGATGCTTTATTATTTGTATGAAAACATATTGACACGCAAGACGAAAGCTTGGTGGCAGGTCTATGGGTTGTATGTGTTAGTTGGCGTATTCTTCATGCTGATCTCAACATATGT
>CABVBB010000403.1 GCA_902496505.1 uncultured Peptococcaceae bacterium | reverse complement strand
TCTGTACCAAAGTTGAGCGCATACATGACCGGCAGCGGGTTGATGCCCAAAGCCAGCGCCATTTCGGCAAATGCCTGCGACAGAGAGAAGATGATGGCCAGCGGCGTCAAGATGAAATTGGCCAAAGCCGAGACCACAAAGGTACCAAAGACCAGTTTGATGGACGATCCGCCGATGATCGGTGCTACTGCTTCGGTCATCATGCCCACGATGCCCAGGCTGCCGGCGGTGCCGCCGATAGCCATGGCGCCGGTCATCATGAAAAGGATCTTGAAATCAGCGATGTTGAAATCATCCGCTGACATGATGCCCACCTTCGGCAGGAAGAAGAACGGCACGCAGCAGGCTGCCACCAGATACGGGTCCAGACCAAAGTTGGCTGCAAAAATGTAATCCAAGACCAAAAAGACCATGACGATGACGACTGCCCATTCCCGGACGCTCATCTTGCCCATTTCTTCTTTTCTGGCCAAGAGTTCCTCACGGGCATTGAAGCAGCGGCCATTACCCAATTTGATGAATTTGAGGATACAGAACACGCCCAAAAGCGTCCAAGCCAGACCCGGCAAAAGATTGTGCATCAGCCAAGTGAAATAATTCATCGCATATTCGCCGGAAGGCACGACCTCGCGGTAAACGGAGATCAGCTGGATGCCGTTGCCGCCGGTGAGCGTCATGATGGACGGACCGCTCATACCGAAGAAAGCAGCCAAGCCCAAAGCCGTTGATTCCTTACTCTGGAAAGGGATCTCCAGCGAACGGCACAACCCTACCGCAATGGTGATAAAAATGACTGCCCGGGCAAAGGAATCGGTAATGATCAAAGATAAGAGCAGACCAGCAATGGAAAAGCCCCAAACCAAGCCCTTGATATTGCAGTCCATTTTGAGCAGCAAGCTGTACGCCATTCTTCTGGCCACGCCGCTTTTGTCAGCAGCCACGCCCAAGAGCACGTTGGTCGCCGTCACCCAAATGACCGTATTGGCCCATGGCGCAAAGGCCACTTCACCTGATGTTACCCCGAAGATGATGTATAAGCATGGCAGAATAAGACCTGTCGCTTCTACCGGGATGATCCCCACCATCCACGACAGTACGCCCCACATGGTGATGGCAAAAAATTTCTGGAGCACCGGATCTAAGTTCAGCGGCAAGAACAAAAACACCGCTGGCAGACCAAAAACTAACAACCACAGCAAAAGATTTTTCTTGTCCAGCGCTTCACTGGACTGTACCTGAGTCGACACACGAACCCCTTCTTTCTCTTTTTTTTCATTGTTGGCGTTTTGCACCAGCGGCAAATACTTTTTTTCACGATCCTGCCGACAGTGCTGGATTCTCCTTAATGAACGCCCGTTTTCTATACCTTGATTTTAGCAATAAATGCGTTTTATAACAGTAGTGACCACTACATTTTAAAAAATTTGGAGGCGTATGCTATGCTGACAGCCGAAGAGAAAAAGCTTATTTCCCTGGCTCCCTTCAACATCCCAGCCTTATTCGATATCCATTTAGAAAATAATCTGCCCCTCATCCAAGAGTTCGGCCACACCCACACCCTGGACAAAGGCCAGATGCTCTTGAGACCAGAAGAGACCATCGAAACGGTCCATTTCCTGACCAAAGGCATCATCGCTGAAAGCACCAGCAATGCCAATGGTCTGGAAAAGCTCAGCCTCATTTACCCTTGCTATCCCGAAGCCCTCTCTGCCACCTTGCACCAGCAGCCCATCGTTTATACCGCTTACGCCTTCACGCCCTGCGAGATCATCAGTCTCCCCATCGGCGCGCTGCTCATGCTGATGCAGGATAACTGCTCCCTCTTGGAAAATATCCTGCGCCTCCTCGCCCTGGAAGCCCGCAACGCCAATAACCTCATCTTGCAGAATTATTCCTCCTCCACCACCGAAAAGATCTACCAAACGCTCTATTTCTACTACCTCACCGCCCAACACTACGCCCCGCTGCGCACCTTAAAGCTCTCCCAGCAGCTCATCGCCGGTCTCTCCGGCGTCCACCGCACCTCCGTCAATGCCGCCCTCAAGCATCTCAAAGAAGCGCAGATCATCAATCTGGACAAAAAAGTCCTCACCGTCACCGATCCCGAGGCCCTCAAAGAACTGGCCTTCGTCGAAATGGAATGAGCACTGCAAAAAATTTTCAGGCCATGTTTAAGATCAGCCGCAGACAGGTATATTATTGATACACGAAACAACTGAATTTCTATTTAGAGAGGATGTTTATGATGGATCAATACGAATGCCCCTGCGGCTATATTTACGACCCCAAAGAAGGCGACACCGATCAAGGCGTCGATGTCGGCACACCTTTTGCCGATCTGCCGGAAGATTGGGTCTGCCCCATCTGCGGATTGGATAAGAGCCATTTCTACAAGCACTAAATTTTTAGGGCGCATCTTTATAAAAGATGCGTCTTTTTTTGATCAAACGGCGATTTTGTGCCATACTAGGGATAGATCTTTGATGGTTAAAGGAGGATTTTCATGTGCGGACGCTATGTCTTTTTTGCCGATAACGAATCTGCGGAGATCCAGCGGATCATTGCCCATATCGAGGCCAAAGCCAAGACTTTCCAGAGAGGCGAGATCTTTCCCGGCCAAATGGCGCCAGCTGTATTTGATGATGTGGGACATCTGGAGGCTGACGCTTTTCTCTGGGGCTTTCCCCAGTACCAGCGCTCCGGCGTATTGATCAATGCCCGCTCGGAAACGGTGCAGGAAAAGCCCACCTTTCGCGACAGCTTCCGCAGCCGGCGCTGTGTGCTGCCCGCCAAAGGCTTTTACGAATGGGACAACCGCAAGCAAAAATATTTTTTCACCGATCCCCGCTCCCCTATCCTCTATCTGGCCGGCATCTATCGCCCCTTGGAGGGAGCCAATCGCTTTGTCATCCTGACCACCGCAGCCAACGACGCCATGCGCCCCATCCACGACCGCATGCCCGTAACGATCGCGCCCGGTCACCT
>CABVBB010000402.1 GCA_902496505.1 uncultured Peptococcaceae bacterium | reverse complement strand
TGTGACTGTGGGGAATACCCCCAGCATATCCAATCCTTTGGTCGCCGTGCCCTGCGCGATAGCGCGCTTGAAATTGGGCAGACGCCCCATGTCGACCAGCCGCTGTACGATCTGAGGATCCATACCGTCGATGCCGATCATCATTGCTCTTTTTAAACCCATGTTTATCATCCTTTCTCATTTGATCCATCTTGCTTATTTATACTATAATCTTTCGGCCGGTCGCTGTCTAACACCAATACAGCGCAAAAAAGCGGGTGTCACAGTCATATGTTGTGACACCCGCTGGTTTTATTTTTTCGTTTGACAACTGCCGCACTGTGCTTTGCTGCACGACTGACAGCTGCCTTGTCCGCAGCCGCAGCTACCTTTGGTCCGCAGCTGTCGGTACGCTCCATAGCCCATGAGGACCAGTATCATGATCACGATCAGATCTGCCATCATTCATCCTCCTAATACCAGCCGTCCCAGCTGGTAAACGATAAACGCCACGACATACGCTGCACCGGTTTGGTAAGCCGCTGTGAGCACCGCCTGCCAAGTGGAGCCCAATTCCCTGCGGCTGGTGGCAAAAGCCGCCACACAGGGCATATAAAGCACGGTGAAGGTGAGGAAGCTGAACGCGCTCAGCGGCGTGAACATCTCATTGAGCGCCAAGACCAGCTGTGCATCGCTGGCAGCGCCGGTGAGCACAGTCAAGGTGCTGACCACAGCTTCCTTGGCCGTCAGTCCAGTGATCAGCGCTGTGGCTGCCCGCCAGTCGCTGAAGCCCAGCGGTGCAAAAAGCGGTGCCAGCCAGGAACCGATGGAAGCCAAGATGCTCTCTGTGCTGTCCGCCACCATGTTGAAGGACCAGTCGAAGTTCTGCAAAAACCAGATGAGGATGGTGGCCAAAAAGATGACGGTGAACGCCTTGCGCAGGAAGTCTTTGGCCTTTTCCCACATATGGATGAGCACGCTTTTGGCGGAAGGCAGCCGATAAGCGGGCAGTTCCATGACGAAGGGGATAGAGTCGCCCTTAAACACGGTATTCTTGAGCAGCAGTCCCGACAACACCGCCACCACGATGCCCAGGCAGTATATACTCATCATGACCAGACCGCTGTGCGTCTCAAAGAACGCCATGGTGATCATGCCATAGATCGGCAGCTTGGCACTGCAGGACATGAACGGCGTGAGCACGATGGTCATCTTTTGGTCACGCTCGCTGGACAGCGTCCGCGTGGCCATGATGGCCGGCACGCTGCAGCCGAAGCCGATGAGCATCGGCGCGAAAGACCTGCCGGACAGACCGATCTTGCGCAAAAGTTTATCCATGACAAAGGTGACACGCGCCATGTAGCCGCTGTCCTCCAAGATGGAGAGGAAGAAGAACAAGAGCACGATGACCGGCAGGAAGGAGAGCACACTGCCCACACCGACACAGACACCGTCAATGACCAGCGAATGCAGCCAAGGGCTGATGCCCGCTGCCGTTAAGACCAGCGACAGCTTGGCGACCAAAAAGTCGATGCCCTCGCCTAAGAGATCCTGCAAAGGTCCGCCTAATACATCAAAGGTGAGCCAAAAGATCAGCAGCATGATCCCTAAAAAAACGGGGATGCCCAAATATTTATGCGTGAGCAGATGATCGATCTTTTCTGAGCGTATCTGTTCCCGCGTTTCCTGCTGCTTGTGCACACATTCGCCGCAGATATGCTCGATGTAGCTGTAGCGCATATCAGCCAGCGCTGCTTCGCGGTCAGTGCCCAGCTTGCACTCCATCTCCTCCACCACATGATCGACGATGTGCCGCTGGTTGGCGCTGAGATGGAGCGCCGCCATCATCGGTTCGTCGCCCTCCACCAGTTTGGTGGCAGCAAAGCGCCAGGGATAATCGGCCTCCTTGGCCTGATCCTCGATGATATGGTAGATGGCGTGGATAGCCTTATGTACCTCGCCAAAGCAGAAGTCAAAATTGACCGGCTTGTTTTCGCCGGTCACCGTATCCCGCACCACTTTGATCAGTTCCGTCATGCCCTCGCCTTTGCTGGCGGAGATGGGCACGATGGGCATACCCAGATGCTCAGAGAGCTTTTCTACATCGATGCTGTTGCCGCTGGCGCGCACCTCATCCATCATGTTCAGCGCCATGATCATCGGCACGTCCAGCTCCATCAGCTGCAGCGTCAAATACAGATTGCGCTCGATATTGGTCGCGTCCACGATATTGATGATAGCGCTGGGTTTTTCTTTGAGAATAAAATCCCTGGTGACGATCTCTTCAGAAGTGTATGGCGATAAAGAATAAATGCCCGGCAGATCCACCAAGGAAGCTTCTTTGAAATTTTTGATCTGCCCTTCCTTTTTTTCCACAGTCACGCCGGGAAAATTGCCGACGTGCTGATTGGAGCCTGTCAGCGCGTTGAAAAGGGTCGTCTTGCCGCAGTTTTGATTGCCGGCCAATGCTAATACATAGCCCACCTCAAGCTTCCTCCTTCAGCGCGATCTTGGCGGCGTCTTCCTTGCGCAGCGTCAGCACATAGCCGCGCAGCGCCAACTCGAGGGGGTCTCCCATAGGCGCTACCTTGCGCACAGCCACCGGCGTCTTCGGCGTCAGTCCCATATCCAGCAGCCTGCGTCTGAGAGCGCCCTCACCGCCGATCGCCGCGATCACGCCCGCCTGACCGGGTTTCAATTCATCTAATGTCCTCATCATCTTCGCCCCGCTTTCAGTTTGCAGTAGTTAGCCAAAATTGTTCATAGCTAACTGATGTGTCCAATAAAAGTTAGTTTCTGCTTACATTTTACTGCTATAGCTAACTGTTGTCAAGGGCTAATTGGCAATCCTCACCAATACCCACGATTTTTCACAAACGAGACCGCAGCAAACAAGGCAGCTGCCTGAAAGCAGCTACCTTAGATTGTAGACATAAGTGGAAAAGAACCACAATCAGGGTGCCGACAAAAGATGCAGGTCTAGGCGCAAAACCGCGCCAGAACCGGAGCGACCTAAACGGTCGTGAGGATTCTGG
>CABVBB010000401.1 GCA_902496505.1 uncultured Peptococcaceae bacterium | reverse complement strand
TGTACCGCAAATGGCAGCAGGCGCAGCTGACAGGCTTGGATATGACGCCCATCTTCGCCAAGACCTATTGGTACAACTATACCTACACGGTCAACGACGCCCGTGATGCCTTCAAAGCCGCCATTCAGACCATTCTGGGGCCAGACTATCTGACGCTGGCGCAGAAGCTTACAGACTTATCCAGCGCCCTGCCCACTGAGACTTACGACGAACTGGCGCAAACCATCAGCCGCCAATGCTCCGCAGAAGCGCAGCAAGCCTTTGCCGCCTTGGGTCGGCAGTGGGGCGTGAAAAAGAGCTGACACCAACCCCCTCTCTAGAAATAGAGAGGGGGTTTTGCTGTGCAGGCGAGGCGGATACAAAAAAATTCGGACGTCCTCCCGAAAGGTATTTAAAAATATTGATTGAATCTAAAAATTATATTTGATATAATAAGTTAGTATACTAATTAATTGGGAGAGGATACCATGAAAACGATATATCATAATGGGACGATTTTGACGTTGGCTGAGCCGTTGCGTGCGGAGGCACTTTTGGTGGAGGACGGGCGCATCGTTTCCGTAGGGGATAAGCAGACAGTGCTGGCTTTGCAGGATGAAGAGACGGTGCTGGTGGACCTGGCAGGTAAATGTCTGCTGCCGGGCTTTATCGATGCGCACAGCCATATCTGCTCTTATGCAGACACGCTGGATTCGGTGCCGCTGGGCGCAGCCAAGAGTTTTGAGCAGATCGCTGCGCTGCTTAAAACCTTTATCGCGGAAAATGACCTGACCCATATTGAAGTGGTGATGGGCTTTGGCTATGACCACAATTTCCTGGCAGAAAAGACCCATCCGACCAAAGCGCTCTTGGATCAGGTATCAGTCGATAAGCCCATTTTGATCACCCATCAGTCCGGCCATATGGCCGTAGCCAACAGCGCTTTCCTCAAATTGAGCGGCCTGAACGACCAGACGCCCGATCCAGAGGGCGGCCATTTCGGCCGGCTGGAAAATGGCGAATTGTCCGGTCTGATGGAAGAGACGGCCTTTTTCATGGCAGCTGGCTGCATGGGCGAGGGTTCTATCGCCGATAAAAAACGGCGGTTGGCGAAGGCGCAGGATATTTATCTGAGCTACGGTGTGACGACAGCCCAGGAAGGGATGCTGGGCGCAGCCAACGACGCCGTATTGCAGCAGCTGGCCGCAGAAGAGACGCTGAAAATAGACATCGTAGGCTATGCGGACATCAAAGACGCCCATGATCTGTTAGAAGGTCACCCCGAGCGCAAAACCTACCAAGACCACTACCGTTTGGGCGGCTACAAGATCATTCTGGATGGTTCGCCGCAGGGACGGACAGCGTGGCTGTCCCAGCCCTACGAAGGCAGCGATGACTGCGCGTATGGTGCCTACAGCGACGAAGAAGTGTACCAATTCCTGCGAAAGGCAGCTTTAGAGGGCGAGCAAGTATTGGCGCACTGCAACGGCGACGCCGCCTCTGAGCAGCTGCTCAGCCAATATGAGCGGATCGTGCAGGAAGTGCCCGACGCGCAGATCGTGCGCCCTGTGATGATCCACGCGCAGACCGTCCGTCTGGATCAGCTGCCGCGGATGAAAGCATTGGAAATGATCCCCTCCTTCTTCGTAGAGCACGTCTGCCAGTGGGGAGAGGTCCATCGCAAAAATCTGGGCGAAGAACGGGCCAATCGCATCAGCCCTGTACACAGCGCGCTAGAGTGCGGATTGACCGTGACCTTCCACCAGGATACCCCTGTGCTGCCGCCAGATATGCTGCACACCATCTGGACGGCTGTCAATCGGCTCACCGCCGCCGGCAATCTCCTGGGAGCTGCTGAGCGCGTCAGTGCCCTAGAGGCGCTCAAAGCCATTACCATCAATGCCGCTTATCAGTATGGCGAAGAAAACACTAAAGGTACGCTGGAAACCGGCAAGACGGCTGATCTGGTCATCCTTTCAGCAGATCCCTTGAGCGTCAGTCCTCTGGCTATCAAGGATATCACCGTAGAAGCGACCATCAAAGCCGGTCAGGTCGTTTACCAGCGCGCTTAATCTTACCGATCAGGAAGGTGTCACCATGCATTACGTTTTATTTATGGCGATCGTCGCCGTTTCCTTCATCATCGAAGGCTTGGTCGGCTTTGGCGGCAATCTCATCGCCCTGCCTCTGGCCAATCTTTATCTGCCGATGCGGGTGGCCGTTCCTGCTCTGACGATTGTCTCCCTTGTGATCGCCATCGTGCGCGTCTGCCAGAAATGGCGCGCCATCTCCCGACCAGACTATCTCAAGATCATGGCCGGTATGCTCATCGGACTGCCCCTAGGCATGCTGCTTCTCGGCTATCTGCCCGAAAAAACGCTGAAAATGTTTTTGGGCATCGCCATGATCATCGTCGGTATCAAAGGCCTGTACGAGATCTTCCGCGGCACCAAGAAAGACGAAGCGCCTAAGCACAAATGGCCGCTGCTCCTAGCGCTCCTCCTAGGCGGCATCCTCCAAGGCGCCTTCGCCTGCGGCGGTCCCTTCGTCGTCATCTATGCCACCGCCATCCTCAAAGATAAAGACAGCTTCACCGCCACCTTGTTTGCCATCTGGCTGACCACCAACAGCCTCATCACCGTCAAAGACTTCTGCGTCGGCAATCTGACGCCAGAAGTGCTCCTCCTGGTGCTCGTCAGCCTGCCCGCCATCGCCCTTGCCCTCACGATCAGCGGCTGGATCAGCAAACGACTGGACGGCGAGAAATTTTCCTCCGTCGTCTATGGTATCCTCATCGTCGCCGGCTTCCTCATGGCCTAAAAATAGGCCATACAAAGCGAGATTTTGCCAGCAGGCGATTGACAAACCGCACAGAAATGGGTAATATAGAATAAGTCGCTTGCCAAGCGCAGCGACGCTATATGGAGGGCTATCGAAGTGGTCATAACGGGACTGACTCGAAATCAGTTGTACTCTCTGGGTACCGTGGGTTCGAATCCCACGCCCTCCGCCAGTAAAACCCCTTGAAAGCGCAGCTTTCAAGGGG
>CABVBB010000400.1 GCA_902496505.1 uncultured Peptococcaceae bacterium | reverse complement strand
GTAGAGATAGATGTCCTTCGCTTTGATCCAAGCGGTATTGGCGAACAATACGCAGGATGCTGCGGAAGCTGCCGGCAGCATGAAAGCGATGGTGCAGACGATGGTGATCAGGTAAACGATCTGCAGCGGCGCTACACCTAAAGTAGCAGAGATCGGCACAACAGCGGCGATCATGATGACTGCGACGACCATATTGATCATGAAGTTGGTCAGGATCAAAGTGACCAAGACGGTGATCGCGAAGAAGAAGACCACAGAAGTGTTCTGGAACAGCGGGGTGAGGACTTGGCCTAAGAAAGCGCTGATACCGGCTTCTGGTTTACCCAGCAGGCCGACGAAGGACAGGATGCCTACGCACATCATGACCATGTTCCAAGGCACGTTCTTAGAAGCTAATTGGTGAAAATCGAATACTTTCTGCCCGTTGACCTTGATCAAGGAGAGGGCGAAGAAGATGATGATGACTTTGAGGGTCAGGCCAAAGGAATCCAAGAAAGCTTTGACGGGATTGCCTGCGGGCAGGATGCCAGGGACAACGAACATCAGGATGAGGACGCCGGTAGCGATCAGAGCGATCTTGCGCTGTGGAGTCAGTACCAAGTCTTCTTTAGCGATGAAGTCAGGCTTGAAGTCTTTGAGCTTGCTGACGTCCATGCGGAAAACGAATTTGCACAGCAGCAAAAAGCCCAGGATGGAGAAGAGACCGTAAGGCAGGCTGTACGCCAGGTAATGAGCGTAATTGACAGGCGTGCCGCTGGAAGCTGCATAAGCGTTCAAAATGACCAGGGAGTTGCCGGCCCAAGGCAGAGCGGACAAGCTCAAGGCACCCATGACGCCGACGCCGAAGATCAAAAGATTGGAGAATTTTTCGTACGGTTTGTAGCCTAAAGCTTTGCAGATACTGTAAATGAAGCTCCAGGTGATGAACATGCCAGGGAAGTTGCCGCAGAAAGAGCTTAAGATCCAAGCGATCAAAAAGATCATGAAGATCAAGCGCCAAGGATGGCCAAGCAAGAATTTGCGGCTCATCAAGAAAGAGGCGACATAAACGGTAGCGCCGGAGGATTCCAGGAAGCCGACCAGGATCATCATGAAGATAATGATGAGGAAGGTATCAGTACCCCAGGTGAGTCCTAAGATACCAGAGAGGTTGGTCAAGCCGACGAAAGGCAAAAGGATAAAGGTCAAAAGGCTGGGCCAGATCTCAGTCTGGGCAATAGACCAGCCGAAAATAGCAGCGATGAAGACGCCCAAAAGGCGCATACCAGCTTCAGTAATAGGTGCGATCGGTGGAATAACGAAGAAAAAGAGCGCGACGATAGCCAGATAAATAAAGACGAACAGCCAAGTAAAATCTTTTTTTGCAGCAACGGATGCAGACATAATATTGCCTCCTTCATAAATAAAATATGCAGAAATATCGAAAATGAAGTATAATGATAGTACTGCGCGAAAAACGCAGTACTATCAAGTTTTTCTGTTACTCTTCTTTGGCTAAGCAGAAGCCGTCGACATCCCCATAGCCGATGGTGCCTTCTACTGTGGTGAAGCGTTTGAATTCCTTGCTCTTAGCGCCAGGCAGGCGATAATCGGTATTGTCGATAGGGGCAATAGCCACTTCTTGCGGCGGCTCGACCTGCGGCACATAGTCATAAGGATAGCGGTAAGCACGGTAGACCATATTGATCGGCATGAAGGTGCCCCAGTAGGGAGAGATGTATTCCCAAACGATCTCGTGCTCGTTGGTGATCTCGATCAAGCGGCCGTCAGAGCCTTCGGTGATCAAGGTGTTGCCGTTGGGCAGTCTTTGCGCGCTGGAGATGAAGCAGCTGTAGAATTTCTCTGAATGGTAGGGCTGAGCGTACCCTAGATCAGCGGGACGGCACTGCCAAACGATCTCCATCTGGATAGGGTCGATCTCCAGGATACGGGTGTAGTCTCTGGTAGCATTGTAAAAACCAGTGGGGCTGGCCGGTGTCGGCAAGCCATAGCCTGCCCAGCCGCCGTTGTCAAAGACGAGGATATTGCCTTCGCCAGGCAGACCATGCGGGATCATGTGGGCGTGATGCTGACCGATGATCTGGCCGATCTCTTTGGCTTTGCCGGTGGAATAATCCGGACCCAATTTCCAAACGATCTTGCCGGTCTCTTTGGAGATGATGGCGATGATGTTGGTATTGCGGCCATCAATGATGATGTTGTCTGGATGGAAGCGCTCATCACCAGCGTCATACCATTTGTTGGGACCCAAAAGGCTCATGGAATTGATGTGCATCCAGTCGCCAGTGCCCAGAGGAACCAGACCAGGATTGCGGTAGATGACATTGCGCGCCTGTTCATCAAAGCCCAGCTCGTCGAAATGTTCGTGACATTTCCATTCCCAGACGATATTGCCTTCCCAGTCGATCTCGATGATCTTGTCGTCGCAGAGGGTGTGCAGGGAAATGTTGGGGTCTACCACATTGTGGTGGCAGAGCAGGAAGGTGTGGCCGCCGTCGGTGCGGCATTCCATGCCGGGGACGAAATAGCCGACAGGATTGCCTTCACGCTGGAAGTCATGGTGCTGACGGGCAGCCCAGCGGGGACCCACATCTGCATCCTCGATGTATTCATTGTGATCGAATTTCCAGACGATGTTGCCGTCCCAGTCGACCTGCACCAGATCCAATTGATCCTGCCAGCCGTATTGGTTGCTGCGTTCGCCTAAAGAACCGAAAACTTGACCGCCAGGCAGCAGCTTATTGGGGAAGCCCTGCAGATCGTGCCAGTGATTGACTACGCCGCCGTTCATATCGATCAGCGTTGCGCCGTGTTCCACAGCGGGGAACAGCGTATAACCGTTGTAACATTTTTCAGGTTTGTAAATGATCGTACCAGTAGGATGGACTGATGGATTACCCATAAATCAACACGCTCCTTTTGCATAACTTGGATTGATAGAACTTGCTTTCAGTATAACAAAACGTCGAGATTTGTAAAATTGATGCTGTCAAATGGGGGTATACATAGTAACAATAGGAAAAATTGA
>CABVBB010000399.1 GCA_902496505.1 uncultured Peptococcaceae bacterium | reverse complement strand
GCATGATGCTGGGTAGCGCACGGGCCAGCATGGTCTTGCCAGAACCAGGTGAGCCGATCATGATGATGTTGTGTCCGCCGCTGGCGGCAATGGTCAATGCCCGCTTGGCTTCGCGCTGACCTTTGATGTCGCAGAAATCATTGCCCGCAGGCGGTGCCTGCTCCAAAAGCGCTAAGAGATCGGGCGTTGGTGTAGGGGCGCAAGCATAGCTGCCCAGCAAGAACTGTACGACCTGCGCCAGATCAGCAAATCCCAGAGAAGGGGTACCGCCGATGGCGCCTTCCTCAGCGTTTTGCTCTGGTAAGATCATTGTCAGATCAGAGTGTTGGTACTCCAGCGAGATCGGCAGGATGCCGTTGACCGGCCGCAGCGTTCCGTCCAGTCCCAGTTCACCGAGAAAAAGATAATGTGCTACCGATTCAACAGGAAGCTGCTCTGTTGCGATCAAGATAGCGATGGCGATAGCCAGATCGAAGCTGGGGCCTTCCTTTTTCAGATTGGCCGGAGCCAGATTGACCACCACCCGTCTGGGTGGAAAATCAAAGCCGGCATTTTTGATAGCCGTACGTACCCGTTCCTTACTTTCCTTGACGGCTGTGTCCGGCAGGCCGACAATATCCCAGGACGGCAGACCGCCGGCAGCGTCCACTTCGATTTGAATATCGTGCACTGCCAGACCGATCAAGGTGCTGCTTTTGATTTGGGCAAGCATAGAAGCTCCTCCTTATTGCGCGCTGCGGTCATCCGTTTCAGAAGCGGATAGAGCAGACGGCGGTTCGATTAAATATTGCTGCCAGATGCCATTAGTGATGGCGCTCTGCATACGTTCGATCAAAAAAGGGTTGTCCTTTTCCATTTGCTCCAACAACGACTTCATATCAGCGCGCTTAGTCGTGCCATCAGCCGGACAATTGTTGGCCACTACCGGCAGTTCCAATTGGCGGGCGATGGTCACGATGTCCTTTTCCAAAACATAGATCATAGGCCGGATCAATGTCAGATCCATCCGACTCAAATAAGAGCGCGGTGCAAAAGTGTGCAGACGGCCTTCAAATGTCAGGCTCATCATAAATGTCTCCAGCGCATCATTCAGATGGTGACCCAAAGCGATCTTGTTGCAGCCAAAATCCTTGGCTAAGCGGTGCAGTGCGCCGCGGCGCATCTTCGCGCAGAGCGAGCAGGGGCTTTTTTCCTGACGTTCCTCGTACACGATGCGGCCAATATCCGTTTCTTCCAAATGATAAGGGATGCCCAGCGTCTGACAATAGGCGGCAATAGGGGCAAAATCATTCTTCCAGCCGACATCCAAAGAAATCGCTTGGATAGCAAAATCCACAGGCAGTGTGCGCTGCAATATGGAGAGCGCATAGAGCATCACTGTGCTGTCCTTGCCGCCTGAGAGGCCGACAGCGATCTTATCCCCCTCCTCGATCAAGCCATACTCACGGCTGGCCCGTTTCATTTTGGCCAGAAGGGGTTTGTTATATTTTTTCCACTCCATAGGTAGTCTCCTTTTGCTCAGAAAATCACAGTACATTCAGTATAAACCATATCCCTGGCAGTGTCTACAGCCAGAGAAAGGCGGAAATATATTTGAGAATGTGAAAATATATTTTGCGTGAGAAGCGTTTAGTGTTATAATAAGACCAACCATCTTATACAGCAAAACTTGGAGGAATTATTCATGATCCATTTGATTGACGGTAAAAAAGTTGCGCAGCAAAAGCAAGAGGAGATCAAAGTCCAAACGGCGCAGCTCAAAAAAGAAGGCATCACGCCAGGACTGGCCGTTGTATTGGTCGGCGATGACTCAGCTTCACAAGTCTATGTCCGCAACAAAGAGAGAGCCTGCCAGGAGATCGGCTTTTATTCCAAAGTGTATAGATTACCAGAAGATACATCAGAAAAAGTGCTGCTGGCTTTGATCGATCAGCTGAATCATGACGATAAATTTCATGGACTCTTGGTCCAACTGCCCTTGCCGGAGCATATCAATGAAGAAAAGGTGATCAACGCCATCTCAAGCCAGAAGGATGTAGACGGCTTTCTGCCAGAAAATCTGGGTGCATTGATGATCGGCGAGAAATCCTTTGTGCCCTGCACGCCTAAAGGCTGCCTGGAATTGATCAAGCAGACCGGCATACCCATCAGCGGTAAAAAAGCCGTTGTGGTCGGCCGCAGCAATATCGTTGGCAAACCCATTGCCATGATGCTCTTACAGGAAAACGCCACAGTGACTATTTGTCATTCCAAAACTCAAAATTTGAAAGAAGAATTACTCTCCGCCGATATCGTGGTAGCTGCTGTTGGCAAAGCGCACTTTATCACAGGGGATATGGTCAAAGAAGGCGCTGTGATCATCGATGTCGGGATCAATCGGTTGGAAAACGGCAAATTAGCTGGTGATGTCGACCAAGAGAGTTTAGGCGATAAAGAATGTTATTTGACCCCCGTTCCTGGCGGAGTGGGACCGATGACTATTGCCATGCTGATGTCCAATACCTTAGAAAGTGCTATGCGTAAGAAGAAATAAGGAGGTGTTCTCTAATGGAAGGTTCGAGAGAGCAGCAAGACCAGGAAATATTATTAGCATATGAAGAAGTAGGCGAAGTCTTGAAACGGCTGGAAGAAAAAGAAGGTGTTGACGAAAACACTTCCTATTATAGCCGGCTGAAGCTCATCAAGGATCAGATCGCCACGGAAAGAAGACTGATCGAAGAGATCAGCCTGCCGTGCCGCTTTATATTGGAGCACTTTTCATTTTTCTTAGGCAAGCCTGACTATACGCTAGGCTTCAAATACGGCAAGATCCAAGCCGGACGTGGATTATTGTCCGCCATCACAGTAGAGGAGTGGGGAAATATCCGCCTTTCTCTGGGCAGCATCGAATTAAGCTGGCGGGATGCTGAGTATCAATATATGTTCTATCCCGATAAAGTGATCCTGCGGCCCAATGATCTCAGTAAAGGCGAAATCTATCTTTACTTCAGCTATGCTTTCAAATACAGTGATCTATTGAAACAATATC
>CABVBB010000398.1 GCA_902496505.1 uncultured Peptococcaceae bacterium | reverse complement strand
TAAGATTTCTTAGCGGGTTATGCAACCCATAAATATTTTATGGTTATATAATACTCCTTTTCACATGTTAAGGGAATTAGTCTTTAGTTATGGCTGCTCATAGTCGCGCCCTATATCAAATTCAAATGCTGCTATAGGGCATGGCTATTGCCAACGGCGGCTTGCGTCTAAGCCTGCTTTGGCCTATAATGCAGATAGATCCGATCACGAAAGGGGTTTTTTTCTATGCAGCCTACGGTTTTGATCACTGGCGCGTCGCGGGGTATCGGCCGGGCGGCGGCGCAATTATTTGCCGCGCGCGGCTGGCAGGTAGCGATCAATTATCACCAAAATCACGCGGCGGCCGAGAGTTTATTAGCAGAGCTTACGGCCGCAGGGGCCAAGGCGGCGATCTTTCAGGCGGATGTGGCGGACCGCGCTCAGGTGGAGGCGATGTTTGCGGCTGTGCGCGCAGAGCTCGGCCCAATACACGTGCTGGTCAATAATGCGGGCATCGCCCAGCAGAAGCTTTTCACCGACATCACTGAAACGGACTGGCACCGCATGTTCGACGTGACGGTGACGGGCGCTTTCCATTGCTCGCAGCTGGCGCTTGAGGATATGCTGCCAGCCAAAAGCGGCGCCATCATCAATATCTCGTCCATGTGGGGCCAGGTGGGCGCATCGTGCGAGGTGCACTACTCGGCAGCCAAGGCGGCGCTCATCGGCCTGACCAAGGCTTTGGCCAAGGAACTGGGTCCCTCCCACATCCGCGTCAACTGCATCGCACCGGGCGTCATTGCCACGGAAATGAATGCTCTGCTGGATGAGGAGACACTGGCCCAGCTGGCGGAAGAAACGCCGTTGGAATGTTTAGGTCAGCCGGAGGATGTGGCGCAGATGATCCTCTATCTGGCCGAGGAAAGCACCGGCCGCTTTCTCACGGGACAAGTCATCGGCGTCAACGGCGGCTTTATCATTTGAACACGCAAAAAAATCCTGTTTGGGGACGATCGCCCGCAAGCAGGATTTTTTTTATGGTGTTGTATTAGAGAGTCAAAAAGCCGATCAATCGCCAATAGGGGATCAGGATGACCATGACAAAGATCAAGTTGACTACCATTTTGACTGAGCAGAGCTTGATGAAATCGCCCAGCCGGATCAGGCCGAAGGAGACGAAGATCAGATACAGCGCGTATTCGTACGGCATGATGATCTGGTCAACGCCGTGGTAGATGACCATAAAGAGCGCATCGGGATTGATGCCCAGATTGATGGCGATCTGCGCCAAAGGGCCGGAGAAAGCGCCCATGATGGCTAACGGCGTCATCAGGAAGTTGAGCACGACGCACATGCCCCAGACGAAGAACATGACAAAGGATACGCCCTTGCCCGCCAGGATCGGCATGACCAAATTGGCGACGATGCCTGCAACGCCCAGAGCGCCGGCAGCGGTACCGATGGCCATACAGGAGGCGATGAAGAGGATGAAGCCGTAGTTGACACGCTTGAGATCCTCAGGGGTACCGGCGTTGAGGCCCGGGAAATAGAGGAGCAGCGGGATGATGGCAAAACCCCAACCCAGCTCGATGCCGTGCAGCTTACCGGTGAGCAGGAAGAGGAAAAGGATCAGCGCCACGACAGCGGTCTTCTTCTCATCGCTAGTCATTTTGCCCATGGCCTGGTATTGCTCCAGGAAATATTCTTTACCATTGATCGGTCTGTCTGGCTTGAACAGCTTGGACGCGATGAAGACCATAGCCGCCATAAAGATGACCGACACGCAGTTGTTGCCCAAAAATTCCAGCCAGCCTGGTACGGTGATGCCAGGGATGCCCTGAGCAGCATTATAGATGACCAAGACGTTGGTGTTGAAGATGAACATCAGCGGCAAAAGGGCAGCCATAGCTGCGGTCATCATGATGCCGGCGGATTCCTTGGAGCGGCCCAGTTCCAGCGCCTGGCAGATACCGAAGGAAAATGCCGCCATCGGGATGACCACCTGACCGGGGATGAAAACATTGAGGATGATGCCCGCCAGCGCCATGCCCCAGAGGATGCCGTTGTAGCTGGCACCAGTCATGATGATACATTTGTAGGCTACGCGGCGCAAAAGGCCGGTGCTTTCCAGCACATTCGCCAAGATCAATCCGCCCAGACACATCCAGGGGATGTACTGCAGCCAGGGGCTAAAGGCGACGCTGGCCGGCACTACACCGCTGACTACATAAAGCAGCGGCAGCAAAAGCGCTACAGCGGTCTGCTGCACATTTTCAAAAGCAAACATCAAAATACATAAGAGCGTGATCGCCAGATACAGCTTGATCTGCATGGTCATCACTTCTGTCGTCGGCATCAATAAGATCACCGCTGGCAGTCCAATGGTGAGCACCCAGAAGACGATCGTCTTCGGACTGACTGCTGATTTGTTTACGCTTGCATTCACATTCACAAATGATCCCTCTTTTCTTTACAAAAAATGTTTTGTCTATTGCTTACTTTTCTCCAAAAACGACCTCGCTCTGCGTGATCCCTCCTCCAGCACAGCTTAGCAGCTGATAAGACATATACCATAATGACGCGTCATGTAGGATACCGTATTTTGGTTTCCTTGGGAATTAGTCTTTTTTTATACGCCGATATAGCTGTTTTTTATGCTTCCATTGTTAAAAATTATAACACACCTCGCATTTTTATGTAAGGGTCCATTTTTCCAGTCCTGCCAGTTTTTTTCACCGCAGCACAAAAAAAGCCCCCAGCCCGAAGGCTGAGAGCTTGTCTGTCCATTCTTATGCTTTGTCCAAGCCGACCAGCTGCACCTTGCTGTGCAGCAGCGCCTGCCAAAGCACCAGTTCCACCAACGACACGGCGGCAATGATCACGCCCAAGCCGGAAACGATATTGCTCCAGGCCATGGAGGCGGCCACCATGCCAATGCTGCCCATGACCGTATTGACAGCGTTGATCAAAGACGATGCTGAACCGGTGTCGCTCTGCACCTGATCCAGCATGATGTTGGTGCTGAAAGGCCGCACTGCTGTGCCCATCAAGGAAAACGGCGC
>CABVBB010000397.1 GCA_902496505.1 uncultured Peptococcaceae bacterium | reverse complement strand
GCCCGATAAATGGTACGACGGGGGCGACGAACGCTTTGCCCCGGACAATAGCATCTGGGACGGCCGCGAGGGCAATGTCTGCGCTATCATCGACCGCCGCAGCGGCAAGATCGTGTGGCAGATGGGGCCGGACTACGCCGTCACCAAAGAATGGCGCCGCATCGGTCAGATCATCGGCCAGCACCACGTGCACATGGTGCCCAAGGGACTGCCCGGCGAAGGCAATATCCTCCTTTTTGACAACGGCGGCTGGGCGGGCTACGGCATCCCCAGCAACACCTCCAAAGACGGCAGCAAAGCCAACATCCGCGACTATTCCCGCGTGCTCGAGATCAATCCCCGCTCCATGAAAGTGGTCTGGGAACTCACCGCCGCTGATCTGGGCTACGCGCCGCCCATCATCGCCGATTACAATTTCTACAGCCCGCTGGTCTCCTCAGCCCAGCGCCTGCCCAACGGCAACACGCTCGTCACGGAGGGCGTGGGCAGCCGATTGTTTGAAGTCACGCCGCAGAAAGAGATCGTCTGGGAATTCAAATCCCCCTTCCCCACCAGCAATGACTTCATCTACCGCGCATACCGCTATCCCTACGACTATGTGCCGCAGTTGGCCCACCCCAGCGAGACGCCCATCCCCCGCGTGGATAACCGCACCTTCCGCGTGCCCGGCGCCGCGCCCTGCCAGCTGGAAAACACCACTTCTGTCAACGGCACCACCGGCTGGGGACTCAAGACCGAAATGTGCGTCGTCATCAACGACGACAATAAATAAGCACGCCAAAAGGCCGCCGATCGATTTTCTTGACCGGCGGCCTTTTGCTGTCTATTGACAGTGCTTTACGACAATGGTAGTATTTAAATATATCCTGATCGCTGATTTCGGAGGTGAAACCAATGGACACAGTCAAACTGTACGATTCCGAGCTCAAGGTGATGAGTGTGCTCTGGCAGGAAGGCGACACCACGGCCAAGCATATTTCCGACGTGCTCAAAGAAGCCGTAGGCTGGAACATCAACACCACCTACACCCTCATCAAGCGCTGCATCAAAAAAGGCGCCATCGAACGGCGCGAGCCCCACTTCATGTGCCACGCCCTCATTCCCAAAGAACAGGTGCAGGCACAAGAGACCGACGAACTCATCAATAAAATTTTCGACGGTTCCGCCGACAAACTCTTCGCCTCCCTGCTCAGCCGCAAAAAGCTCACATCCGAGCAGATCGCCCAGCTCAAAGCCATCGTCGATAACTATGAGGAAAAATGATCACGCCAAAAAAGGAAGTCCCGCCGCAGAGCAGGACTTCCTTTTTTGGCTGTATACGTTTACAGGGGATATAACACGCAGAAGCGGTGCAGGATCGCTGCGGCTTCGGCGCGGCTGGCGCTGCCGGCTGGGGCCAGGAGACCGCCAGTTCTGCCGCTCAGCAAGCCGACTGCTTTTGCCCAGGACACTGCGGTGCGGGCGTAGCTGGCAATGTCCTGTTGATCGGCAAACTGATCCAAACTGGCGCGGCTGCTGACGTCATAGCCTTTGTATGCCGCATAGCGATAGAGTATGGCCGCCAGCTGCTCGCGGGTGACCTGATCCTCCGGACCGAACAGGCCGCCGCCATAGCCCGCTACGATATGCTCAGCTGCGGCCCAGGCCACCGCGTCAGCATAGTAGCTATCCGGCGCGACGTCAGTGAAGGGTGCGTCTCTCCGCACGCTGGAGGGCTCCTCCGAGCGATAGAGGATGGTCACGACCATCCCGCGGGTCAGCGGCAGATCGGGGCTGAATAATGACGCCTGGGTGCCGCGCATCAGACCGGCTCGATAGACGTAGAGCACATCTTGGTAAAACCAATCGTCTGCCGTCACATCGTCAAAGGGACTTGCTTGCTGACCGTCATAGACCAGGGCATAGGATGACCAGCCGTTTGTCAGGAAGCTGATCTGATAATGCTGCGCCTCCGCCGCCGGACGATAGGTGAAGGCCACCTGTTGGAGACCGTTTGCCGCCTGATGCCAGAGTACATAATTTTCCGGCGCGCTGGTCATCTTGACGTCACTGATGGTGACGTGCGCTCTGCCGCCGTCAAAATCATGGATCTCTGCGCCTCTGCTGTCCACCAGCTTGAGATCGATGAACTGCGCTGTCTGCTCGGGGGTGAACTGCCGGGCTTCAGCAGGGGTCATTTCGGCAGGAGAACGCTTCTGCGCCAGCAGCGTCAGGGTATCTTTATCCGCCGAAGAAGCTATCGCCGCTGTGGCTCGGGCGTCAAAGCTCACCTGCGAACCATTGGGCATGAGGACACTCAAGCCCTTGACGCCGCCCTGATCGGCCGAGGCGCCTACTTTTTCGATGATATTGGCTGGCAGCACTGCCTGCTCGATGGTCTTGGGCAGGGTGGACAGATCGATGGTCACTGCCTCGCCGGTCCGCTCGGCCTCTGCCAGCACTGTCGCGAGCTCATCTGCGGCTGGAGGCTGGATGGCGGCCGTATGGCTGTCGGCCTCGGCCTGGACATGGATATTGGAGCCGCCGCCTGCGATAGGCACGGTCACGACGCTGTCAGCCGTCTCATCGCCAGCGGGGCTGTCCTCTGTGCCGCTGCTCTCTGAGCTGCTCTGGAAACGGATGGTGATCGCCGTATCCGCACAGATACCGCTGATGACGGCCTTATTGCCGGAGAGCGTCAGCCCTTTGGCATTGTCCGTGACGATGGTCTGCAGAGTATAGCCGCTCTCTGGTCGGGCGGTCACGGCGAAGCTGCCAAATCGCGGGGCCAAAAAAGTCTGCCTGCCAGAATAGACCTTGCCGTCCGCTTCATAGCTGCCGCCCGCGCCGCAGCTGACGGTAATGGTGTGCCGATCCGGCACCACTGTATGGATCTCACTGGAAGCGCTCTGCGCCCAGGCCGGGACAGCAAACACGCTCAAAAGTAAAATGAGACTCCAGCAGACAGTTATCTTTTTCATGCCCTTTCCCTCCTTGAAAACTCTTTAAAAAACCACGAGCATAGCTCGTGGTCAGGCTGTCGACAAAAGCGCTCGGCTCCAAAAAGGCGTCGCACGTCGTCGTTG
>CABVBB010000396.1 GCA_902496505.1 uncultured Peptococcaceae bacterium | reverse complement strand
CGGCATCTTGCTGGATAATGCGATCGAGGCGTCGCCTAAAGGCAGTACGATCTATGTGCTCAGCAGAAAAAACGGAGCCTATATGGAACTATTGGTCAAAAATCCGGCGCCAGCCATGTCCAATACCGAATTCATGGCGCTGTTTCAAAAAGGATTTACCACCAAAAGCAGCCATGAAGGGCGCGGTTTTGGTTTGTACAATATTCTGCGCAGTATGGAGCGGTATCACGGAAAGATCGTGACGCGCAATGAACAGATCGCGGGAGAAAATCATGTCGTCTTTGGTGTTCTTCTGCCATGAATAGTGGGTATGAAAGAGGGTTTTAAGGGAATGAAAATCATTTTGTTCCCTTAAGATCCTCTTTTGTTTCCGGCCTATTGAAGTAGGGGCAAGAGGTGGATATACTGGGCAACAGAAAGGGGGAGAGATATGCTGGATTTGATAAGACTGGAGTGCAAAAAAGTTTTTTGGCCTGTGCTGCTCACGATGGTGGTGCTGACGCTTCTGATGTGGGTGCTGACTGCGAAACTCTACCAGAACTACACGCTGCATTATGATCTGGAGGCCTGGGAGGTCGGGACAGGGGCATTTTCCTTGCTTTTTCCCTTATGTGTCGTGCTGCCTCTCTGCTGGGAGCTGTATTATGAGCGCCAGCATAATTTTCTGCTGTATGTCATGCCGCGTGTGCCGCTCAAAAAATACTTGATGGCGAAATGGATTGCCTATACGCTTGGCGCCTGGTGTATCATGGTCATCCCCTATATCATAACGGCAGTATATGCGATCTATATCAAAGCGCCTGTGGTTCCGCCGGAAACCAGCACCTTTGCCCATGTTTTTCAAACGGCATTTGTGGAGAGGCCGCTGCTCTATGCAGCCCTGCTCTCCTGCTGGAGAGGCGTGCTTGGCGTGTTGGTCATGACCTTGGGGTATGTCCTGGCGATGTATAGTAAAAATATCTTTGTCATTCTCACGGGGCCCTTTATCTATACTATCCTGGAAAATTTCATTCTGTCGATCTTAGGGATGGAGCGATACCGTTTAGTGGTAGCCTTTGACCCCACGTGCATCAGCTATGGTGCGGTGTCGCTGTTTTCATTTCTGGTGGGGCCGGTCCTACTCCTTTTAGTCGCCAGCCTGGCGGCATTTTTCCTGGCGAAGGTCAAGAAAAATACCGTGGTGAACTTGTAGGTGGCAGCTATGATGGCGCTTATCAAAAAGAATCTTCGTATGTGGGGCTGGGGAAAAGGGCTGGCGGCTTTTGGGGGCTGCCTGATTTTTGCCAGCAGCGGGCGATCAGCTGCGGGGCTCTCTTATGAGCAGCATCTTTTGTCGGCGGCAGCGGACCATTATTATCTGACGTATTTTTGGCTTCCGATCTTGCTGTTGAGCTGTTTTTCCGTTATAGAGGATGATAGAGAAATGGTGATCTTGCGTTTTCACAGCTATCGGGCTTATTTTTGGCGAAAATGGCTGAGTGTCGGGCTGATAGCCTTGACGCTGGTGGCTGTGCAAAGTGCGGCGATCGGTTTATCTGGTCTGGGACTTCCGCTGGAAAACCAGTGGGAGCTTCCGGCGGGTGCAGTAGATTCAGAACTGTTTGCGATGTTTAAACTGTATTTTTCTACCCCTTTTCAGGCCTTCATCGTCTGCACGCTCTATCAGTTCTGCGGCAGCTGGATCATATTGGGGATATGCATGTGGCTCGGCCATTTTGGCGGACGAAAATGGTCGATCAGGCTGATCTTGGCGCTGTACTTGCTGGCAGCTGTATGGATCAAGCTTCCCTTTATTCAAAAGCTGCCGCTTACAGGCTTCAATCATTTGCTGATCCTGCATCACAATTTAGGTTCAAGCCGCCGCTTGGCGGTCACCGTACTAACGATTGGCATACTTGCCCTGCTCATTATGGTCACGATCCAGAAGGCAGGGCTAGGTGGGGTATCTCTGCCGCGGCGGCCGGTTTGGGGGATGACGGCCTATTACAGTCGTGAATTGGTGACTCAGCAAAATTTCCTGCTTCTTGGTGCAGTCGTATTGCTGGTGGTGCTTTATAAAGGACTCGCTTATTCGCAGCTGGAGTCTGGTCAGGCGTGGGTATATACGTTGTTTGCTGGACATGGGACGGGGTATTTCCGGGTGCTGCCGTTTTTGGAAATGCTGATCATAAACGGAGCGCCTTTATACCTGCTGGCCGTTTTCGTCGAGCAGACGGTGAGTGGCCAATCCCTTTTTATCGCGGTCCGCGCGAAAAGCTGCAGACACATGCTTGGAGGGATCGTGTCAGCTGGTACCATGTTTCTCGCGGGTTATGCACTTTTCTGGTTGGCAGCGGGGAGTATTGGCCTGCTCTTTTGGGGATGGGGAGGGGAGACGGCAGCTTGGGAAATGTTATCGTATGCTGTCGTGATGAAGTTTTTTGACCTTTGGGTGCAGTATTTGGTCATGATGGGGCTATATGCTGTGACCAAGCAGATCACGATCGGTTTTATGGTGCTGGCCGCGGGGAACTTGCTCTGCATCATACCACAGCCATGGGCAGCTTATGTGCCGTTTGGGCTTTCCAGTCTGACGCGGATCAGGGAAATGTCTGGTGTGGTCGGGATACCGGCTGTCCTTGCTGGAGGAGTGGAGGCGGCACTTGCTGGGGGGCTGCTTATTGGGCTATTCATCGCAGGCTTTCCAAAAATACTGGATTAGGAGGAAATGACGTGGATCCCTATATTGAAATAAAAAATATATCCAAGCGCTTTGGCCATAAAAGGGTCCTGGAAGCGGTATCTTTATCCGTAGAGCGTGGTCAAACGGTTGGTCTTGTCGGCGCTAATGGCAGCGGCAAATCGGTGTTGTTCAAAATATTGTGCGGTTTCGTCAAACCAGATCAGGGCAGCGTCTATGTGCGCGGTGCCCAGCTTGGCAAGAATGGCCGGGATTTTCCGGAGGATCTAGGGGTATTTATCAACTCGCCCGGCTTTATCGGCATTTACAGCGGCTTCAGGAATCTCAAATTTTTGGCGGATATTCAAGGAAAGATCGGCGAAGAAGAGATCAAAGCGGCGATGAGCAAGG
>CABVBB010000395.1 GCA_902496505.1 uncultured Peptococcaceae bacterium | reverse complement strand
GTTGTCAGAGACGACGACTAAACAAGTATAAACGTAAAAGACCGCAGCCAAATCGGCTGCGGTCTTTTTAGTATGCTCTAGCCGGAAAAGTTACGCTTGACATAGTTGGGAAATATCATATAATAAAGTGAGTAATCACTCACTGTAGAGAGGAGTGAGATCATGGAGACGATCATTCTAAGCGGCATCAACCATGCCTATGGTAAAAAACAAGTTCTGAACGGCATTGATATGCGAGTAGAGCAAGGGAGCATCTATGGTCTTTTGGGGCCGTCTGGCTGTGGAAAAACGACTGTGGTCAAGATCATGGCAGGCATCCTGGAGGCTTCAGCGGGTACAGCAGAGGTATTAGGACAGACGATGCCGCAGTTAGCCATGCTGTCACAAATCGGTTATATGGCGCAGAGCGACGCCCTGTATCCTACGCTGACGGCTTGGGAAAATTTATTGTTTTGGGGTTCCTTATACGGAATGAAACGAGATATGATCGCTAAGCGCGCTGAAGAAGTCTTGGCCTTGGTCGGCCTGGAGCAAACAATGAAGCAGCCGGTGCAGTCCTTTTCCGGTGGGATGAAACGCCGCTTGTCCTTAGCTGTCGCACTTTTGCACCGACCGCCAGTCTTGATCTTGGATGAACCGACTGTGGGAATCGATCCTTTGCTGCGGCGTAATATCTGGCGGGCGCTGCATGATCTGGCAGATTCCGGTGCGACGATCGTGCTGACGACCCACGTTATGGACGAGGCAGATAAATGCAGCCGTTTGGCCATGATGCGCGGCGGGCGGATCATCGCTGAAGATGAACCAGCCAAATTGCAGGCGGCTGTCGGCGCAGCCAGCATCGAAGAAGCATTTATATATTATGGAGGTGATCAGGATGAAGGTTAAGGCCTTGGCTGTGCGCATATTGACTCAACTGCGTCATGACAAGCGAACCTTGGCGATGATGTTCGGGGCACCGCTGCTCATTCTGACGCTGATCTATTTCGTTTTGGGCGATTATGTCGAAAAACCGGTAGTAGCTGTGGTCAATGCCCCGCTGTCCTTTGTAGAGAAGCTGGAGAGTGAAGGGCTGGCTATTTGGCGCAGTGATCCCAGTCAGGCCTACGCTGCGCTGCGTTCGGGAGACGTATCTGCCATGCTGGAATGGGAAAACGGCAGCCCGCAGCTCACGCTGGATGGGACAGATGTGGCAGCAGCACAGACCGTTTTGCAGTCAGCGGCTCAAGCGCTGGCTCCACAAGCTGCAGCAGCTTCCCCGCTGGATGTTCAGTATATTTACGGCTATGCAGGATTATCGATCTTTGATCAATTTGGTGCGGTGCTGATCGGTTTTATTGTCTTTTTCCTCGTCTTTGTGGTAGCGGGTATTTCCTTTTTGCAGGAGCGCACCAGCGGGACCTTGGAAAAATTGCTGTCGACGCCTATCAGGCGCTGGGAGATCGTGGCGGGATATACGCTGGGGTTTGGTATTTTGACTGTGGTACAGTCGATCTTGATCGCTTGGTTTGCAGTCTACGTGCTCAAGGTGATGATGGTGGGACATTTTATTTGGGTCATGCTGATCACGCTCCTTACGGCAGTAACGGCGCTGACACTGGGGATTCTGCTCTCTACAGCGGCGCATAATGAATTCCAAATGATCCAATTCATTCCCATCGTGATCATTCCACAGATATTTTTTGCTGGATTATTTGACCTGGCGCCTGCTCTGGCTGCCTTTGGCCGTGTCATGCCGCTGTATTATGTGGCGGACGCTTTGACGCAGGTGATGCTCAAGGGCGCGCCTCTAACGGCCATCATAGGCGATATGCTGGCCTTAGCCGGATTTTCTTTGCTTTTTATGATTTTGAATGCAGCGCTGCTCAAAAAATATCGACGCATCTAGGAGGAAAACGCTATGGAAAATAGGATCGACATTGCGCAATTATTAGGCGAGCAATATACCAAAGTGACCGACAAGCAAATACAGATCATTGAGGCCGCGACGACCCTTTTCGCTCAAAAAGGTTATGCGGCGACTTCCACCAAAGAGATCGCATCTCTGGCTCATGTGGCAGAAGGGACGATCTTTAAGCAATATGCGACGAAAGAAGATTTGTTTTTGACTATTATGCAGATGACGCTGCAAAATATTTTGTATCCCGTCTTCAGCACCGGCATCGATGAATTGGTGCAGAAGGACTATGCTTCACTGGACGAGGCGCTGCGGACATTTTTGCACAACCGCCTCATGCTCCTGGGGAGCGGTACACTGCCGCTTCTAGCAGTCAAAATGGTGATCCAAGAGCTGCCCTATTGGCCAGCGGTTCAGGAGCAGCTGGCGGCAATCCTGCGGCAGATACCCATAGAAGATTTGATCATACGTTTGCAAAAGCAGGGCTTGATCGTGCAGTGGCCGCCGCAGATAATCAGTAAGCTGCTCTTGTCTGCCATGATGGGCTTTTTATCGACCCGGTTTCTCCTTTTGCCGCAATATTTTGCTGGCGATCTGGAGCAGGATATCGATTATTGGGTGCGTTTTATGACCAAGGCTTTGGCAGTGGAAGGGAGTGAGAGCGTATGAAAAAGAGTCTATGGCTGATTCTTTTGGCGGCGGTACTGCTTTGCGGCTGCAGTGAGCAAGGCGTGACTGGCGAAGTAGAGGCCGTCATCCGCGTCCAGCCCAGCGAGGCAGCGGGTAAGGTCGTGGAAGTGCCGGTGAGTTTGGGGCAGACCGTAAAGGCTGGCGATGTGCTGGCGGTGCTTGATGATACAGCGGCGCGATTCGCCTATGAGCAGATGGAACAGACGCTGCTCAAGAAACAGGCCGTCTTGGATGATCTGCAGGAGGGCGCAGCTAAAGAGCAGATCCAGCAAGGACGCAATGCTGTGACCATTGCTGCCACAGAGTACAACGACGCTCAGCTCAGACTGCAGCGTGCCCAGACAGAACTGGCCAGGCAGACAGCCCTGTGGGAAAACGGCGCGCTGCCCCAAAGTACCCTTGAGCGCTATCAAGACGACGTAACAGCGGCGGAAAAAGCGGTGACCATTGCAGCCGCTCAACACGATACCGCCGAGCAGCAGCTCAA
>CABVBB010000394.1 GCA_902496505.1 uncultured Peptococcaceae bacterium | reverse complement strand
CCTACGCCCGCGAACACATTGTACTGCTGTCGACACACATCGTTTCGGATGTGGCAGATACGGCTGATCAGATCCTTTTGCTCAAAGCGGGCTGTCTCCTCCATCAAGGTTCTTCTGAGGAAATCGCTTCAGCTGTCGCAGGCTGCGTTTGGGAATGCAGCGTGCCCAGCGAGCAGACAGAGCAGTACTGTGCAGCGCAGAATGTGGCGCAGGTCAAAAATATCGGCGGACGGACAGTTTTAAGGATCATTGCCCCCCAGAGGCCCTTGCCGGGTGCTGCTCCTGTACGGCCGATCCTAGAGGATGTCTATCTGTATTATTTCAACGAACGGGGGCTCTAGTATGGGGATGCTGATCAAATGGGAACTGCGCAAGATCCTGCATGATCGTCTGGTCCTTTGGGGATCGGTGCTCTTGCTGATCTTCAACATTGCTAACTTTTGTGCGGCTTCAGTACCAGCGATGGCAGCGCGGACGACGGATCACGAGGATTATGTCAGTGGACTGGCAGCTGTCCAGCTGGAACAGGAGCTGGCCAAACGATACGGCGATATATTGACGGATGAAGCTGTAGCGCAGATGCTTGCGGATCTCGCCTTCTCAGAGGAATTTCTAGCGCGTACAGGCGGAGTCAATGTGAAATATATATACAATAATTTTTTGCAGCAGGCTGTGCAGACACATTTTGCTGAGCCAGACGGGCACTTCAATGGACTGACGGTTGCAGAGGTTTTTGGCAGTGAGACCATCAGAGTGGGTTACACGGCAGGCTGGCTGGCCACAGCGGAATATATGCTTAGGGTCATGCTTCTATTGAGTGTGCTGGTGGTGCTGGCTTTGGCGCCTGTTTTTGCGGGCGAATATGAGGGGATGGATGCACTGCTGCTCACAGCGCGCTATGGCCGGACACGGCTGGTCTGGGCGAAGTGTATCGCAGGCTTGGGGTTTGCCGTAGGTCTGGCGCTGCTTGTTCTAGGACTCAATTACGGCGTGGCTTGGCTCTGTTTTGGCTCGGAGGGGCTGGAGGCATCGATCCTCTTTGCTGCGGATAATCCGTACAGCTTCATTGAGCAAAATTTGAGCTGTGGTCAGCTCATCCTCTGGCAAAGCAGGCTGGCGATCACCGCGGTACTGACAACGGCAGCGCTGACGCTGGCCTTATCCGCAGCGCTGCCCAACCGCTATATGGCGTTGGCTGCCTCGGCGGGGCTATTGTTCCTGCCGCTTCTGGTGAGCCCTTCACCCGAGCAGCCTTTGTACACCCTGTGGATGCTCGCGCCGGCGTATCAGCTTTTATCCAACCATCTCTTGGCCCTGGGAACGTTTTCTTGGGGCGGTCGGTCGCTTTTATGGGCGTGGTGGGCTTTGCCCGCGAGCCTGCTGGCTGTTGGTGCAGGGCTCTATGGTGCTAAGCGAGCCTTTGGCAGGCGCGAAGTACGTTAAGAAAGGGGCTGTCGGTAGATCATCCGGCAGCCTTTTTAGTTTGCCGCGGTAGCTGCCATTACAAATAATCATGTATTCTCTGGCGCAGGCAATTTACATTCGCTGATCGCAAGCTTATAATTTGGATAGAGCCTATCCAAGCGATAGGCGGCAAAATCTTAGCAAGACGTTCGGCAGGGACAGCACCCCAAAGCCGGCGAATATAGAGCAGAATACAATTTGACAAAAAGGTGAGGATGATAATGAGTACTATCGTGAACAACATGAACACAACACCTGTCAGCGAACGGCTGCATATAGCGATCTTTGGCCGGCGCAATGCCGGCAAGTCCACCCTGATCAACGCCCTGACTGGTCAGGAATTGGCCGTGGTCTCGGCAGTGCCTGGCACGACGACCGATCCTGTGCACAAGACGATGGAGCTTTTGCCTATTGGGCCAGTGGTCATCATCGATACAGCAGGCTTTGACGATGTGGGCGAGCTGGGCGCCTTGCGGACGGAGAAAACGTACGACATCCTGCGCAAGACCAATGTCGCTGTCTTAGTGCTGAACAGCCAAGAAGGCTTAGGCGACGATGAACGGCATTTCATCGAGCAGGCGCAGAAGCGGCACCTGCCGATAGTCGCCGTATTCAATAAATGCGATCTGGCCGATCCCAAAGCTGCAGATCTGGCAGAGCTTACCCAGAGACAGATCCCAGTGGTCAAGGCCAGCGCCGATCAAAAGAAAGGCATCGAGGAATTGAAGCAGGCGCTCATCGCTCTAAAACCTGCTGAAAACGAAGGCCTTTCTATCGTCAGTGGTCTGGTGGAAAGCGGCGACATCGCGGTGCTGGTCACGCCAATCGATGAGTCAGCGCCCAAGGGGCGCTTGATCCTGCCGCAGCAGCAGACCATCCGTGATCTTTTGGACAAGGACTGCATCGCTATGGTGACTAAGGAAAACACGCTGCGTCAGACGCTGGCTTCTCTGGGGCGCAAACCAGCAGTAGTCATCACCGATTCCCAGGTGTTCAAAAAGGCGGCTCAGGATACGCCAGAAGATATTCCGCTGACCTCTTTTTCCATCCTCTTCGCCCGTTACAAGGGCGAGCTCACTCAGCTATTGCGCGGCGTCAAGGGCATCCAGCAGCTGAAGGCAGGCGATACGGTGCTGATCGTGGAGGGCTGCACCCATCACTGTCAGGCCGATGACATCGGCAAGGTGAAGATACCTCGCTGGCTGACCCAAGCGGTAGACGGCGAGATCCATTTTGAATGGTGCCACGGCACGCAGTTTCCCAAGGATCTGTCACCTTACGCGCTGATCATCCACTGCGGGGCCTGTATGCTGAACAAGCAGGAGATGCAGTACCGCCTGCAATATGCCGAAGAAATGGGAGTGCCCATCACCAATTACGGCATGTTTATCGCCCACATCCAAGGAATACTGCCCCGCGCGCTGGCCTCCTTCCCAGAAGCAGCGGCGATCTTAGCTGAATGAGTCAGCAGATGACACTATTGGAAGCAAGTATCAGCTATCTGCGGCAGGATCCGCTGCTCAACATGGGACTTCTGGAGCCGCTGCGGCTGGGCACCGCAGAGGTCATCCAGGCGACAGGCGAAAGCATGCTGCTGCTGGAAACAAACAGCGGCGTGTATATG